>NZ_JAQVHI010000017.1:0-40372 GCF_028696275.1 Lascolabacillus sp. | reverse complement strand
TGGGCGCATGTTTGTTATTTGTTTGTTATAAGAAAAAAGCACCTACCGGAATAAACCGATAAGTGCTTGATGATGAACGAGCGGCAAACGAGACTCGAACTCGCGACCCTCAGCTTGGGAAGCTAATACTCTACCGACTGAGCTATTGCCGCAAAATGTGTTGGCAAATGTAAATATTTTTCGTAGAAAAGTAAAAAAAATATTACCTTTGCATCACAAAAAAAACGGGATGTAGCACAGTTGGCTAGCGCGCCACGTTCGGGACGTGGAGGTCGGAAGTTCGAGTCTTCTCATCCCGACAGCATATAAAAAAACAGACGAGAGCTAATCACTTTCGTCTGTTTTTTTATGAATTCTGTTTTATACTTTCCTGTTTTACTGTTTGTTGTTGTCATTCATGATAGGTATCTCACGCTTGACACTCTGGCTAAGTGATATCATTGTTTCTGTTGCCACTACACCGGGAATTTCCTGTATGCGGTTGTTTAGCAGGTCCATCAGGTGCTCGTTGTCGCGGGCAAATAGTTTTATAAGCAGGGTATATGGACCGGTAGTAAAATGACATTCAGTTACCTCGGGGATCTTATCGAACTCGGGGATAACGTTTTTATACATTGATCCTTTCTCAAGCTTCACACCTATATAGGCACTGGAAGCATAGCCAAGCACCTTCGGATTTACATGATAGCCTGATCCGGTAATAACATCGTTTTCGATCATTCTTTGTACTCGCTGATGGATTGCAGCACGCGAAACTCCACACTGTTCAGCTACATCTCTGAATGGGATACGTGCATTTTGAGTGATGATCTCCAGAATTTGTCTGTCTAATTTGTCAATTTTTTCCATGGGGAATTCTCTACTTTGAATAATTAGTACAAAAGTAATAAATATCTATGATATTATGACAAAATGGAAGCCTATTTTATATTTTAATGTACATTTTCAATGAAAATCCAAAGAATTAGCGGTAATCTTATCGTTTTGATAAATATTTAAGGTAGAATTCTGCTAATTCAATATCAAAAGCGGTGGTAACTTTTATGTTGGACTCTTCGCCTTCGGTCAGAATGATTTTTATTCCGCTAATTTCAGCAACGGAGGCATCGTCGGTAAATACCGGCAAATAATGTGTGTTGTATGCTGCCTTGAGTTGTTCTGCAGGAAATGCCTGAGGGGTTTGAACTATTTTAAGCTCTTCGCGATTGGCAATCTCACTCCCTTTTTCAGTTAGCCTGCGTACGCTGTTAACCTCATCAATTACCGGGATTACTCCGCAGTTATCATTAAAAGCAATATCAAAGCAGCGACCAATCAGACCTGAGGTTACAAATGGGCGGGCTGCATCGTGTATGCAGACTGTTTCTTCGTCGGAGATCAGGCTTAGACCATTTTTCACTGAATGAAACCTTGTTTCTCCTCCATAAACTATTGTGTGGTTAATGGCAAACCTGTATTCATCGCATAGTTGTTGCCATAGGGGCTTATAACCTTCGGGGAGAACAACTATTATTCTGACTCTGTAGTCATAATCATAAAATGCCTGAATGGTGTGCATAAGCATTGGTTTACCTCCAATAGATATAAACTGTTTGGGCAATTCTCCTCCTACCCTATAACCTTTGCCCCCGGCTACAATAATTGCACTGTATTTTCTTTCAGGAATCATCTTATAATTTATACTTAATGTGTTAATCCAGCTCTTCTAGCAGCTTCTGGAGCTCTTTATCTGTCTTGGTTAATTTATCCTTACAAAAGGTGATTAGCTCAGATGCTCGCTTTACTTTGTCTGTAAGTGCATCTACATCAAGCTCACCGGATTCAATAGAAGCTACAATTGCTTCCAGCTCTTTTTTTGCTGATGTATAGGTCAATTTCTCCATCTCTTGTTCCATATCCTTTTGATCTGATTTTATTTAACTGCATCTCCGGATGCCTCTTTATTAGTAACTTTTGAGGTTACTGTTCCATCTCTGAACAGCGTTTGAATATCATCTCCCACCTCTATCTCGTTTACCGAAGTAATGATCTTTCCATTTTTGAGTAATAGTGTATAGCCCCGTTTAAGTATATTAAAGGGTGACACCATATTGATATACTGTTGGTTCCTCTCGAGGAAGTGAATCTGATTTTGAACTAAATGGCTGATACGATGCTTTATGGTTGTTGATGATTTCTCGATAAAGTTGCTCTCTTTTTGTATTCTGAGAGTGGAGCCATGTATCACCTCTTTTGAGAGTGAAAGAAGATCTGCTCGCTCTCTTAAAATAACCTTCTCACTGATATTTATTGTTCTCTCTTGCAGGGATATTAATTCAGAAGCGGTTTTTGTTAAATGTGCGATGAAATACTCTGCAACAGCGGTAGGTGTTTTAGCCCTCGTATGAGAAACAACATCGAGAACGGTGACATCTCTTTCGTGACCGATTCCACTTATAATGGGGAGTGGAAACTGAGCGGCATTATTGGCAAGCAGGTAGGAGTCGAAACAGTTGAGATCGGCTGAAGCTCCTCCTCCGCGTATTATTGCCACTGCATCGAAAAACTCTTTGTGGAGAAATATTTTCTCAAGGGCAGCTATTATTGAAGATTCGCTGCGGTCGCCCTGCATAATTGCTGGAAATAGCTTAGTATAAAAGATGAAGCCATTGGCATTATTATCAAGCTGATCACGGAAATCCTCGTAACCTGCTGCAGTGGGTGAGGAGATTACCGCTATCCTGTTTGCAATTTCAGGCAAGACCAGCTCCTTGTTTAGTGTGAGTACACCATCATCTTCGAGCCTCTTTATTACCTGCTGCCTGTTACGCGCAATCTCTCCCAAGGTGAAGGATGGATCGATATCCACTACAGTGAGAGAGTATCCATATAGTTCGTGGAATGTGACTGAAACGGCTACAAGCACATTTAAACCTGAAGTGAACTCCTGTCCTGTTTCTCTAAGAAAATATGCCGAAAGCATCTCGTATACATTGGACCAGATTACTCCTCTTGCTTTTGCAACGATTGAGTGATCAACAGAATCCTTTTCCAGGAACTCAAGGTAGCAGTGACCGTTGCGGTTGCGACGCACATCGCTTGTTTCGGCACGTACCCAGTATGTATCGGGAAGATACTCTCTGATGGCATCCCGTACCCTTAAGTTGAGTTCTGTTAGTGTGAGAAAATTTTCCGGCATATGCATGTCTAATTGTAAACAAAAATAATACAATTAAACAGAATATAATAATGGATGGGGGTTATTGCATGTTGTTTTGTTTCTTGAACTCTTTAGTCATATTTTGCACATCCTCCAGCTTGAAGTTGCCTAAGAACTGCATAATTACGCTCTCATCATCATCTCCGTCAACTATCATAATAAGCTCCTGTATATTTTCAGGCTTACCTTTCATGTAGAAGTTCACATTCTCGCCATCATCAGATTTGACACGCATCAGAAGCTCATAGTTATTGGTCTTGATTCTGCTGTTTGCCAAAGAAAGCATCTCCTGCCCTACTTTCTTGTTTTCTGTGGTAAGAATGAGGATAGAGCTTAACTTATCTACAAAGCTGTTAATACTTACTCCACCAAACTGATTTGAATCTTTCGGGAAGAGCGCCATCATGTTTTTTGAGATAAATACTGATGTTACTCCATCCATATCAGTGAATTTCTCGAATGGATTATCTTGTGCTGAAACTACTGTTACTGCAAAAATTAGTGCTAAAGTGAATATTATTTTTTTCATTGTTGTAATCTTTTTAATGTTTGCTATTTGAATATTGGGATAACTTTTACCGAAAAGTTTATCTATTCATTTATTACCTTTTCCAGTATCTTAAAGGTGTTATCTACCCGACTGTCTGCTTTCTCTAATGCTTGTGTGCCTTTAGAGAAATTCTCCGAAAACAGTCGCAAAGCTTCTATTACGACTTCATGCGACGCCTCCGGATCATTGTATGTGTTTACTATTTCTGAATTTGCAGAATTGTAATGCTGATACCAAAACCCTATACTGATTACCAGTAAAAGTGAAGCGGCAATACCTATGATCTGCTTACTGAATCTTAACTTTGTAAAGCGTTTTGTCTGTTTCTTTTCGCTCTCTTCCCATGAATCAATAAGAGTTGATATCTTAAACTCAAGTTCTGAAGGTACTTCAGGTTCATCTTCTGAGAGTGAATGAAAAACATCGCGATCGGCTTTATATCTTTCATCAGAATCTATCTGAGACAGGTATTGAGCGAGGAACTTTTCCTCTTCCTCATCTGTTTCACCTTGATAGAAGCGGAATAATAATTTTTCTATATCTTCAGTTTTCATATATCTTCTCCATTTTATCTTTGATGGTTCTGCGTGCCCTGGATAGAAGTTGACGTACATTCTCTTGCGTTATCTCCATTGTATCGGCAATCTGTAAAATAGACATGTCGCTGAAGTGACGGAGCCTGATTGCCAATTGCTGTGTCTGAGGTAGTGTACTTAACAACTTCTCAACATTAGAAAGCGCCTCTTTATGTTCTATGATGTCGTGAGTGACCTCATGATTTACTTCTACAATATTGTTAAGAGGTGAGGTTTGTCGTTTCGCTTTATACCTGTATCTGTCTAATGCCATATTTCTTGCCATGATTACTATAAAAGATTCATCGTTTTCTACTTCTGATAGTGATTGGCGACTCTTCCACAGTTTTTCATATACCTCCTGAACTACATCTTCTGCATCTTCTCTATCTTTTGTGATTGCAAAAGAGATCTTGTAAATCAGATTTGTATAGGGTAAAAACCGGCTTTTAAACTCATTTCCGTCCATTTTTCATTTTATCAATCTCAGATGGCGATATTTTACCTTTCAGCTGTACCATGGCAGGCTCATCTCCCATCGACAAGATTACCATTTCGCGAATAAAATCTTTCTGAAACTTAAGGAAGATCCTTACTTTTTCATTCTCTTCGTTGGAGCTGACAAATAGCTCGTAATCCTTATCATTAAAATTAAGGGCAGTTTTGTTGAATCGCTCTTTTACTTCAGGTGAGCAATCTTCTAAAGAAAGAACACTGATACTTGTGATTTTACTCTCAGTGTCGTTGTTTGAAAATGGTCTCATCATGAACATTGCTAATTCGTTAAGATTGACCTTCTCAACATTGGACTCCTTAGAAAAAGTTCGATAGAGCTGCTCAACCGAAGTTTGTGAGTAAAGTGACAGTGCTAATAAACTGCAGGTGAAAATAATTAGAAGTCTTTTGTTCATACAATAAAAATTAAAGTGTTATTAATCGTACTTTAATTAGTAGACGATGATGCATAAACTTTGTGACAAAAAAATTATTTTATTGTTTTCAGCACTTCGTTCATGGCTTTGCTAAAATCGGTTATCCCTTGTCCGTAAACGGGATCTGGTGACATGTATCTATCAGATGATCTTAATATTATATCGATTAATTCGGTACGGTGGAGTTGGGGGTTTATAGACCATAGCGATGCTATCAAACCTGCAAGAAATGGTGATGAGAGTGAGGTTCCGTTTGTTCTTACTACCTCCCCAAATTGATTTATGGTGATTGTGCCTCTGCCTATGGAGACAAGGTCAGGTTTTATGCGCCCATCGGCCAGTTCTCCATATGAGCTGAAAGGGGCTATGATGCTGTCTGTGCCAATCGCACCTACTGCAATAACATTCTTTGCATCACCGGGAGGTGTAGACTTCTGCCAGGGTTTATTACCTTCATTTCCTGCACTGACAACTATAATCATCCCTTTCTCATATGCCAGATCTGCTGCACGCGACATTAATGAGACCTCTCCCGTCAAATCATCATGTGTGTAATTGAGAATTAAATCATCAAACTCATAGTAGCCCAACGATGTGTTGATAATATCTAGTCCTATGCTATCGGCAAACTCAATAGCCCTTATCCAGTAATCTTCCTCTACAGGGAATTCTGATGTAACATCTTCTGAACGAAGCAGCCAGTATGAGGCTTCGGGGGCAGATCCCATCATAAGCCCGGGCTGGTTTACTGCCATAGCAGAAAGCACTTTTGTTCCATGATCGCTTGTGGCAAACATATCACCTTCGGGTACAAAATTGGAGTAGCCGAGCAGGTCGACTGTCTCAAATTCAGGAATTACATCAAAGTTAGTGAACCCTGCATCTATAACACCTATTTCAATGCCTTTGCCTCTGTAACCCGCAGAATGGAGGTTATCGGCATTATGTACCATGAATTGTGAATAGGTATAGCCATATACTGTATCGATTGACTCTGCTTGGGGTAAATTGCGGCTTAGGCGTGGTCGGAGCGACTTGCGGTATACATTATTGGTCCCTTTCCAAACATATTTTACGGAATCAACTATGCTTAATGATCTGATGTTTTCAATCTTGAGACTGTCAGAGACCTCAACTACAAGTGTATTGAACCATTTACTGTGACTAACAACTTTACCTCCTGCCATCTCAACAAGTGTAATATAATCATCAGAAATAGGGAAATCAGTTTCATCGATTTCTACTTTCTGAACTCTTTTTCTTTCAATTGCCTTTTCTGTCAGAAATTGCGAGGGATTGTCGGTTGTGTAGACTGCATCTCCCTTATCGGTTAAATAGACACGGAATCTGTAATGAACAGGCTGGGTTTCATTATAGCTGTATGACAGAAATGATGTTAAAAGAAATAAAATGGAAAAGAAATACTTCATATTAGATTTTACCTGAAAATTTGTCTCTCAACTTTTGCTTCTTTTTTAGGATAAAGTATAGCAATAATGCAATCAGAAGGCTGCCGCTAAGGACAATAATATACTCCATCCATTTGCCCGACTCCTGATATCTTGGATAAGCTATCACAGCCATCACTAAAGTATATATTACAAGTAAAGAGGGAAGGAGAATATATCTTTTACTCTTTTGTTTCATGATTTGAAATTACTTTGGCAAATTGTACTATTTTCTCTCTGGACAAGCTTACAACTAGATTTTCTTTTTTGATAATCTGTTTTGTTATGAACCTTTCGAAATAATTTAACTTAAGATCATTGATCTCTCCTCCAAAATAATCACGCACAACTGCTTTATCATTTAACTCCTTTGGGAAAGCATTATTCAGCTGCAGCATGGCTTTATCTCCGGTATAAATACAGTTGATAAACAAGCCAATACGTTTTTTATTCAACAGATCTAAATTTGTTTTACAAAAGTCTGATATAGCTTTCTGTATCTCTCCGTAATGTATTGATCCTCCTATGATTATTGAATCATATCCGGTGAGATCAGGAATAATTTGGCGCTGGCTGAGATCACAAATATCAACTTTGCCATCTATTAACCTAAAGAGCTCACGCGCACATTTTTCCACTGTACCGTGCTCAGAAGCAAAAACGATAAGTGTATTGTTCATTATAATTTTATTTCAGGTTCTCTAAAATCTCTACTAGATATTCGTATGATTTATTTACTGACTTTATATCAACTGACTCATCAGGAGAATGTGCCCCGGTGATAGTGGGACCAAATGAGACAATATCAAGATCATGCTCTACATTGGATTGAATAATACCACACTCAAGACCGGCATGTATCACTATAACTTCAGGCTTTTCTTCATACTCCTCAATATAAATTTTTTCCATCAGACTAAGCAGCTCAGAACTTGCATTTGGCTGCCATCCGGGATAATCTCCTGAAAATTCCACTTTTGCACCTGCTAATTGGAAAAGGCTTTCAAGTGATGAACATATCCATTCTTTTCGACTTTCAGAGGAACTTCTGACCAATAGCTTCACCTCAATTTTGTCTGAAGCTGATTGAACTAAAGCAAGATTAAGTGAACTTTCAACAACACCTGGGAAGTCTGCAAGGTTGCTGATAACTCCATTAGGACAAGCTTCAACTGCATTTATCAGATCATCCTGGATTTCAACAGGGAGTAAGAACTCCGGCATATCAGTTTTTTCTGCCTTGAAAGAGATACCTGTCTCAATTCCTGCAAAATCTTCTCTGAATTGTGTCTGAAACTCATCAACCAGGTCGATAAGGTCATCTTCAAGATGACTCGGGATTGTGAGTACCACAAATGATTCTCTTGGAATTGCATTTCTTAGGGACCCTCCATTTATACTAGCCAGGCGGGCTTCATAGTCTCTTACAACCTCTTTCAGAAAACGGTTCATAAGTTTATTTGCATTTGCATGACCAAGGTGTATCTGTACCCCTGAATGTCCGCCCTTAAGCCCTCTGAGACTTATCTTGTATGCAATATCATCTTTATCAATCTCGGTATCCGGCTGAAAATTAAATGTAATGTTGACATCTCTTCCCCCGGCACAACCTATACATAACTCATTATCGGCTTCGGTATCAAGATTAAGCATAACAGTACCCTTAAGGAATCCCTTCTCTAGACCGTTTGCACCATCCATTCCAACCTCTTCATCAATAGTAAAAAGTGCCTCAATTGCAGGATGATTCAACATTTTATCTTCAAGCACTGCCATCATCATTGCGCAGCCTATACCATTGTCAGCACCAAGTGTAGTAGATTTAGCCTTTACCTGATCTCCATCAACATAAGCTTGTATGGGATCATTAAGGAAATCATGTGTTACATCAGAATTTTTCTGGGGTACCATATCGAGGTGTGATTGTAAAATAACCGTTTTGGTACTTTCAAACCCTTTTGTAGCAGGCTTCCTGATTAACACATTGCCTACCTTATCCTGTTCAACTTCCAGACCGAGTTCTTCCCCAAAATCTTTGATAAACTGTGTGACCTTTTCCATATGACCAGTGGGTCGGGGAATTTGAGTCAGTTCATAAAAATGTTTCCATACTCTCTTGGGGTTCAAACTTAAAATCTCTGTTGCTGACATAATTATTTTGTTTAAATTATTTTTGTTTCAGTATCCGGAACTTTTCCGGAGGTGTGTTCCCGTTTAACAAAAGGCATGGCAAAGACACCATAGAGACCATATAAAATTTGCCAAACTGATTGTATTGTAAAAACGGCGGCTGCGAATGCAAGTGACTGATTTTCCGCAACTCCCAATATAACCAAAGAGGATGATACCATGAAATGCCATGGACCTATACCACCTTGAACGGGAACCGAAATTCCTATATTAGTCATTGCAAAAACAATCAACCCTGCAAGCGGTCCCAGTTCCTTTGTGAAATCAAATGAAAAGAAACAGATGTAAAAATACAAATAAAAACATAACCAGAGAAGGATTGTATAAATTATTATCCTCCTCTTCTCCTTCATCGAAGAAATAAGCTTTAGGTCGTGTTTTACAGTCAATAAGAAACTCCTGACTTTAATCATCAATGGATTTTTCCTGAGAAATACCAGGTACAAGAGAATAAGAATCACAAATAGTCCTAAAATGATATAAAGCCACTCTGAAGAGAGTAGATTGACTATATTATCTCCAAACTGTGGATTATTGTTTAAATATGAAATAAAGAAGTCGATGTAGAGTATAATACTTATAAATATTATTGAGAGTCCTGCTATTACATCAACGATTTTATCTATTAGGAAAGTCTCGAGAGTTTTTGCAAATGGAATTTTGTCATACTTGCTGACTACACCACATCTCCAGAAATCTCCCGCACGTGGCAACAAAAAGTTTACAGCATAATTCCCCAGAGTTGCATTTATTAAACTTGCTCTGGGAGGGTGATAGCCGAGTGAATTTACAAACAGCTCCCACCTTAAGCCTCTGAGTATATTACCAATCAGTCCAAAAATTAAAGATACCCCAATTATTCCGAAATTGGCAGTTTCAATTATATCCCACAATTCGCCAAGATCAGAGTTCCGATACATTGCCCAGATAATTAGTAACCCGAGAACCAGTGATAGCAAAGTCTTTAGAATATTTTTAGCGGATTCTGACTTCATATTACGTTTGAGATATTGTAATATTGTTGTATCTTGTTTTTTTAGAATAGGTTTGCCCGGTTTTAAGTAATATATATTACCTTTGCGGCGGCAAATATAAGTAATAATCGGCATAAATCAATGTTTCAGGTAAAAGCAAAAAAAAACTTCGGCCAGCATTTCCTCAAAGATCATGAGATTGCTAAACGAATAGCATCCACACTTGATGGCTACCCCACTCTTCCGGTAATGGAGGTTGGACCTGGCACAGGCATGCTTACTCAGTACCTGATTCAAAAAAACAAAGACCTTACTGTTGTAGAGATTGATTACGAATCCATTGCATATCTGAAAGAACATTTTCCTGAACTTAAAGACAGAATTTTACAGGAGGATTTTCTGAAATTGGATCTTAAGAAGCTCTATAAAGGAGATTTTTGTATCATTGGCAATTACCCTTATAATATATCATCGCAAATCTTTTTTAAAGTACTGGAATATAGGGAAAACATTCCATCCATGTCCGGTATGATTCAAAAGGAGGTTGCAGAACGCATGGTTGCCTCACCAGGAAAAAAGACCTATGGTATACTAAGTGTATTACTTCAGGTATGGTATGATATCGAATACCTTTTCACGGTGAACGAACAGGCGTTCATCCCTCCTCCCAAAGTTAAATCGGCGGTTGTGAGACTAACTCGCAACAATAGAGTAAAGCTAAACTGTGATGAGAAGTTATTTAAAACTGTTGTTAAGACCAGTTTTAATCAACGCAGAAAAATGCTTAGAAACTCTATCAAATCACTTTTAAAAGAAGATAGTTCACTACCTGAAGATCCAATATTGACTAAAAGGCCAGAACAGTTGTCAATAGAGCAGTTTGAACAGCTTACCAATCTTTTGGAACCTTTGGTGAATTAAGCCTGACGGGCAGAGAGATAAGTTCATTTTTGAGAACACGATTTAAAATAACAGATCATGGCGGATATAAAATTATTCTATCATAAAGACGGCATCGTGAGATTAAGCCGTAGCCTGGAATTCCTGAAATCAAATCCTATACAGAATTTTCTATGGATAGACCTCATGGACGTAGATGAAGAGGTTGAAAACGAACTGGAAGATTTTCTTAAGATATATATTCAGGAAGAGGAGGAAATGATTGAAATCGAGATGTCGTCACGATATATAGAAACCACTGATACACTTGTGGTTAACTCCAATTTCCTTTTATCTAACTTTGAAACCGACCCTGTTTCATTTATATTAAAAAATAATATTCTTGTAACTGTTCGCAGTGAAGAACTTATATCTTTTCACGAAACTGTTAAGAAAATCTCCGCAAACCCTAAGAACTATCCTACCGGGGCTCATGTACTTGTAGCATTGCTTGAAACGAGGGTTGATTTTGATGCCGATATGATAGAAAACATGACTCAGAAGGTTACACAGCTTAGTAACTCTATTTCACTAAGAGATGCTGATGAGGAACTACTTTCTGAAATCAAGAACCTTCAGGAAAAAACCATGTTGCTGCGTGAAAATATAATTGATAAGCAAAGGGTTATTTCAAGTATGTTAAGAAGTGAGTTTATTGCTACGGAGCTGCAGCCAAAGCTTACGATAATAATAAAGGACATCAACTCGCTAATTGAGCATATTAAATTTAGTTTCGACCGACTTGATTATCTGCAGGATGCGTTCCTGGGTTATGTTAATATTGAGCAGAATAAGATAATTAAGATATTTACCATTGTATCGGTTATTTTCATGCCACCAACGCTTATTGCAAGTATTTATGGAATGAACTTTGATTTTATGCCGGAACTGGATAAAAAGTGGGGATATCCGGTAGCCCTGATTTTAATGGTACTCTCATCACTTATTATTCTATATATTTTCAGGAAGAAAAAGTGGTTGTAGCTACTCAAGCATCATATTCATTACTGCTGATTTTTCCGGAAAAAATGAGCTAATTGAGCAGCTCTTTTCTGATGTGTGATATCCTAAAAGCATTTGAACCAGTTCTCTGATATCTACTTCAAAAACAGGCTGGATTATTCGGGCGGGATTCTTTTGGAGCTGACCCATTGAAACCTGAAACTGACTGCTGTTTTCTCTCACAATTTCATCTCTTACCTTTACTGTAAAAGATTTATCGCTGTATTTGCAAGCAAATATTTTGATCAGTTGCTCTGCATCTATAATGCGAGCCATTCCTCTTAAATTTCTTTTGGGTGGATAATCAAACAATTTTGCTTCTTCTGCGATAGCTTCAAAATCAGAAAACGATTTCTGAACTGTCATATCATTAGCCCTGAATATTGCATCATACTCTTTGTAAGCCTCATAAAGATCTCCTTGATTTTTATCAATTAAATCCTTAAGAGAAATTATATCTTCATTTCCAGTATCAAATGTTTGAGCAAATCCAAATTTATTGTAGAAACTAAGCAGCCAATCCTCCTGAGGGACTAGAATAGCAAGTGGAATATTCCTTTCTGCAGCTACTTCAAAACTTTTGAGTATTAATTTACGAGAGTATCCTTTTCCTCTGTAATTGGCTAGCGTGGCAACTCCTGAAAGATAGCAAACTGGTATCTCTTGACCGCAAAAAGTAAACTGGTAATTGAGCATCTGAAGTGAAGAGACTGCTTTACCATTATCAAAGTAGATTAAAGTGTTTTCATTGCGGTATTTGTGTCTGAAGTATATCTCCATGTAGTCGTCAGAATCACCAAAGACCTTTTTCCACATGTCCCAGACCTCCTGTTTTGTTGAATCTTCAGCAAATTGAATCATCACAATAGTGTTTTAAATATCAAGATCTGTATATAGTACACTAAAATAAAATATTTGTATACTGATTATTCTTTGAATCTTGCATTATATTTTTCCAGCAGGATATCAGGCTGATATGAGAGTTTTGCTTTACGAAGATTTTCAACTCCCATATCTTCTTCCCTGTTTATATACTTGTACTCAGCGGCTTCATTTAAAACAAACTGCTGGTTCATAATTGTATATGCACCATGAATGGATGTAAACGCTTTTTCAACATGCACTACCACTGTATCTTCTGTAAGTACTTCACCTATTGAAAATGCAGCAATTTCATTATCTACGCATATAAGTCCCCCTTTAAGACCCAGGTACTCAAAATTCTCAAGCATTATTTTTGTAGCAAAATCATCATATGCCAGTGATGGGTCTTTTTCATCAGAATTGATCTCCATCCATTTATCAAGCATACTTTTACACTCTTTCACCAGTTGAGGATTACCTGTAAGTGTTTTATATTTCCAGCTATTTTCGCGTTTGAATCTGTTTATATGATTTCTCTTGCTCTGAAGCTTTTTGCCTTTTAGATTGATAAGTTTTTCAGATGTATATATATAATCCGAAACACTCATATTCAGCTTATAATCAAATACTCCGGGCATAGCTTCCTCAATTTCCGCTATCATATCTTTGGTTACACCCCTGATCTGAAATACTGTATCAAACTGCTTGTGGTCCTCAATGATTAACTCTATTCCTTTTTTAATATCACCCTCACCAATAGGTTTGAGGTATGAATTTCGGCCATAGTTATCTTTAAATCTTATAAAAAGCCAGTCGTCACACACAGCAAATTGTGTATTGAACTTCTTTCCCCAAGCATATAGATTTACAAAACAAAGGTCTGAAACTCTATAATTCTGATTTTTAAGGTATGAATTGATTAAATCTTTGTCTTCTAATTCGAATGACCTGAATTCTAGCATATATTCGGTTAGTTCAGTTAAAACTTCTTGAATCCCACTATCTCTCTTACATCAGCAATAGTTTTTGACGCTCTCTCCCTAGCCTTTTCTGCTCCTTCACTAGTTACCTTGCGTAGGTAATTATCATCATTATGTATCTCGAGTATTCTTTCTCTAATAGGTGTTGTTACCTTTATTATATCTTCAGCTAACTGCTTTTTAAGGTCGCCATATCTAATTTCGCACCTGTTCCATTGATCTTCATAATGATTTACCACCTCTTCGGTAGAAACAACTCTTAAGATTGTGAACAGATTCTCTATATAATCTGGTTTTACTGAATTTGGAATTGTTGGTCCGGAATCAGTTAGTGCTTTCTTCACCTTTTTCTCTATCTCTTTTGGTGTATCGCTAAGATATATTGCATTTCCTTCGGATTTGCCCATCTTTCCGCTACCATCCAATCCTGGTATTTTTACAAGTTCTTTACCGAAGTTATATGCTACAGGCTCTTTAAAATATTCTACTCCATAAAAGTTATTGAAGCGTCTTGCAAACTTTCGGGTCATTTCAAGATGCTGTTCCTGGTCTTTTCCAACTGGTACTTTATCAGCATTATGAATGAGAATGTCAGCTGCCATTAGTGTTGGATAGGTAAGGAGTCCTGCGTTTACATTTTCAGGCTGCTTACGTGCTTTCTCCTTAAATGATGCAGTTTTTGCCAATTCTCCCATATATGCATGCATATTCAAATATAGATAAAGCTCCGCCGTTTCATGTAAGTCGCTCTGTACATATATAACTGACTTCTCAGGGTCAATTCCTGCAGCAAGATAATCTACTAGTACATTTTTAACATTTTGATGTAATTGTTTGGGATCTGGATGAGTTGTAAGTGAATGAATGTCTGCAATAAAAAAATAGCATTTGCTTGTATCCTGCATCTTTGTAAAATTGAGCAGTGCACCATAATAATTTCCCAGATGTAATTTACCTGTTGAGCGTATACCACTTAAAACAATATCCATAAAAAATCAATTTCTTTTCTGTTAAAGTCGCAAAGGTAATAAATTATTTATAAAAAGAGTTTTGTGTAATGACATGTAAAATATATCTTTGAGAAATGAGACGTTAAAAGAACCTATTAAAGAAATATTTCTTTAAATCATTCTTTTTTGACGGTTAAAAGTACTATTTTTGCACCATAAAGTTGGAGGAAACATCTTTGGACCTAAATTATACAAAATAATTATATAGGAAATTTGTAACTATTGGATATACAGTTGTTTGAAAATTCAATAAAAAATTATATTAAAATTAATCATTAAATTAGAACTTTATGAGTTGGTTAATCAAATCATCTATCGGGCGGAAGTTTGTACAAAGCTTATCCGGATTATTCCTGATTCTGTTTCTATTGTTCCATGTTTGTATGAACCTGGTACTAATTTTCAACTTTGAAACATACAATTTCCTTGCAAACGATGTGCTGGGAGCAAACTGGTGGGCAATAGTTGGAACAGTTTTTATTTTCTTTGGTTTCGGCGTTCATATTATCTACGCTACATTCCTGACACTACAAAACAGGAAAGCTCGTGGAAACATCAGATATGAATCATCTAGCAAAACCACAACAACATGGTCTTCAAAAAACATGTTTGTTTTAGGTCTTGTAATTACTTTTTTTCTGGTATTGCACTTGTACCAGATGTGGTATCAGATGCAGGTAAAAGAACTATTTGGCCTGGATGGAGTACGTCATGACGGTGCTCAGCTTGTAGAAGAGATATTTTCAAACATCTGGGTTGTAATCTTATATGTAGTTTCTTTTATTGCTCTATGGTTTCACCTGACACACGGTTTCTGGAGTGCACTGCATACTGTAGGATGGAATAACGACATCTGGATGAAACGTATTAAAATAATTGGAAATGTACTGTCAACATTTATCTGTGTTGGATTTATTGCTGTAGCAGTGCTTATGTACCTGGGATATTCCAACTTATTAGCTTAACTTAAGAAAATCAAACATTATGAATAATATAGACTCTAAAATACCTAAAGGACCACTTGCCGAGAAATGGACAAATTATAAAAACAACCAGAAGCTGGTAAACCCTGCCAATAAAAGAAAACTGGATATAATTGTTGTTGGTACAGGTCTTGCTGGTGCATCGGCTGCGGCTACACTTGGAGAACAAGGTTATAACGTTCTAAACTTCTGTATACAGGATTCACCAAGAAGAGCTCACTCAATTGCAGCTCAGGGTGGTATAAATGCAGCTAAGAATTATCCAAACGACGGAGACTCAGTTTACCGTCTGTTCTATGATACTATAAAAGGTGGTGACTACCGTGCTCGTGAAGCTAACGTTTATCGTCTTGCTGAGGTATCTAATGAAATTATCGACCAGTGTGTTGCACAGGGTGTTCCATTTGCAAGAGAGTACGGAGGCTTACTTGCTAACCGCTCATTTGGAGGTTCACAAGTATCCAGAACATTCTATGCGCGAGGACAGACCGGACAACAGTTGCTTCTTGGAGCCTACTCTGCTTTGAGCCGTGCTGTTAATAAAAAACAGGTGAAACTGTATACTCGCTACGAAATGGTTGATCTTGTAGTTATAGATGGTCGTGCACGTGGTATAATTGCTAGAAACCTTGTTACAGGTAAACTTGAGCGCTTCGGTGCTCACGCTGTTGTTATTGCTACAGGAGGTTATGGAAACACATTCTTCCTTTCAACAAATGCAATGGCATCAAATGGCTCTGCTGCATGGCAGTGCTACAAAAAAGGTGCATATATGGCTAATCCATGTATGACTCAGATTCACCCAACATGTATTCCTGTACATGGTGAGTTTCAATCCAAATTGACACTTATGTCAGAGTCACTCAGAAATGATGGACGTATTTGGGTACCTAAAAAGAAAGAAGATGCTGAAGCAATAAGACAAGGAAAACTTAAACCAACAGATATCAAAGAGGAAGATCGCGATTACTACCTGGAGCGTCGTTATCCGGCATTTGGTAACCTTGTTCCACGTGACGTAGCTTCAAGAGCTGCCAAAGAACGCTGTGACGCCGGTTATGGTGTGGGTACAACAGGTCTTGCTGTATATCTTGATTTTGCTGATGCAATTGAAAGACTTGGTAGGGATGTAGTTGAAGCTAGATACGGTAATCTTTTCCAGATGTATGAAAAGATTGTTGATGATGATCCATATGTAACTCCTATGATGATTTATCCTGCAATCCACTATACAATGGGAGGTATTTGGGTAGATTACGAACTGATGTCTTCTATTCCTGGGCTATTTGCCATTGGCGAAGCTAACTTCTCTGACCACGGGGCTAATAGACTTGGCGCATCTGCTCTTATGCAGGGACTTGCTGATGGTTATTTTGTACTTCCATACACAATCCAGAATTACTTATCAGACCAGATATCAGTTCCTCACATCAAAACTGATTCACCTGAGTTTGAAAAGACCGAGAATGAGATCAATCAAAGAATTGAGCGCCTGATGAATATTAAAGGAAAGCACTCTGTTGATAGTATCCATAAAAAACTTGGTCATATTATGTGGGAATACGTTGGTATGGCCAGAAATGAGGCTGGACTTAAAAAGGCTATTGAGGAGCTTAAGGAGATCAAGAAGGATTTCTGGACTAATGTTCGAATCCCGGGTGAAAAATCTACACTTAATATTGAACTGGAGAAAGCGCTCAGACTTGCTGACTTCATTGAGATGGGAGAACTGATGGCTCGCGATGCACTCAATAGAGAAGAGTCTTGCGGAGGTCACTTCCGTACTGAACACCAGACTGAAGAAGGTGAAGCTTTAAGACACGATGATGAATTCGCATATGTTTCTTGCTGGGAGTATAAGGGTGAGGATAATGAGCCTGTTATGTATAAGGAATCACTCGATTACGAATTTGTTGTTCGCCAACAGAGAAACTATAAATCATAATCTGTTGATAAAACAGGAGAACATTTAAAAATTGAATAATCATGGATAAAGATATCAATATAAAAGTAAAAGTTTGGCGTCAGAACGGACCAAAAGACAAAGGACATTTTGAAGTCTACCCATTGGAAAATATATCTCAAGGCAGTTCATTTCTTGAAATGCTTGATATATTGAATGAAAAACTAATTAATGAAGGTAAAGAACCGGTAGTATTTGATCATGACTGCCGCGAGGGAATTTGCGGAATGTGTAGTCTCTATATAAATGGACATCCACACGGTCCGGATGAAGATATTACAACATGTCAGCTTCATATGCGTAAATTCAATGATGGTGATACTATTACTGTTGAACCATGGAGATCTACTGCATTTCCTGTAATAAAGGACCTTATAGTTGACAGAACTGCTTTTGACAAGATAATACAAGCAGGTGGATATACTTCGGTTAATACTGGTGGAACTCCTGATGCAAATGCTATACTAATCCCTCATGATCAGGCAGAAATGGCAATGGATGCTGCTGCTTGTATTGGCTGTGGAGCCTGTGTTGCTGCTTGTAAGAATGGCTCAGCAATGCTATTTGTATCTGCGAAAGTAAGCCAGCTGGCACTGTTACCACAAGGTAAGGTAGAAGCTGCAAGACGTGCAAAATCTATGGTTGCTAAAATGGATGAACTTGGTTTTGGTAACTGTACAAATACAGGTGCATGTGAAGTAGAATGTCCTAAAAATATCTCTATTTCAAATATTGCCAGATTGAACAGAGAATTTCTTAAAGCAAAATTCAAAGATTAGTATAATATCCTAAAGGGAATAAAAGCGTCTCTCACTCTAATATGGTGATGAGACGCTTTTTTTTCATATACTACTATTTACATTTCTTTAACAACCAATTTCCAATCTTCTTTGTTTAATTTAAGTCACAGGTATAACTTTGTGAAGCAAATCGGGTATTAATTAACATTAGTGACAACCAAAACATACTAATATGAAGACAAAAGGAATTATCAAAACCAGTATAGTGGTAATATTTATATTGCTGCTAAGCAGCCCAATTTTTGCACAAGTGAATTTTGGTGTTAGAGCAAGTGTGGGACTTAATAATCCGGAATTTAAAACTCTCGATGAGACTTTTAATGTTGAGAATATGACATCATACAGTATAGGTCCATCAATCGAAGCTATGTTTCTACCTCTAGGTGTTGCAAACTTTGGTATTGATGCCGCATTACTTTATAATGACAACAGAATGACAATCTCCAATCTTACAGGTGAGGGAGGCGACAGAGATGTATCAAACAGATATCTTAACCTTCCTGTCAATGCTAAGCTGAAAATGGGTCTGGGTTTACTACCACTAAGACTATTTGCAACTGCCGGACCATGGGCTGGATATTTAATTGATGGAGACAAAATTGACATTCAGGGTTTAGCTGACGATGTGAAAGCAAAAGAATTTCAGGCAGGTGCTAACCTCGGAATTGGTCTGGAATTGCTCAGCTTTCTGCAGGTTGGTTTGAATTACAGCGTTAAGCTGACAGATAATTACTCTGTAGATGTTCCAAACTGGCATGATCCTCTAAATGGTAAAAACGAGTCCTGGACAATTACAGGAACCATATATTTTTGATTTCAGTAAATGTTTGCTGATGTAATATTACCGTTACCTCTTTCCGATCTATATACCTATGCTGTACCAGCTGAAATGAGGAACAAAATTGCCAGAGGATCTAGAGTAATTGTTCCTTTTGGCAACAAAAGATATTACACAGCTATAATTTACAAAATAGAAGATACTATATCTAAAGAACTTAAAGATATAGATATTAAAGAGATTCATTCCTTACTAAATTCGCAACCTTTAGTGAACGAGCAGCAACTCAACTTATGGGAATGGATCTCTTTTTATTATTTGTCCCCTTTAGGTGATGTGTTTAATGCGGCTGTCCCCTCCTCTATGAAATCAGAAAATCTTAAATCAAGATTCACACCTAGGACAGAGACAGTTATAAAGATAAATCCTGATATGAATCCCAATATCATCAGGGAAATAATCGGGAAAGCACAAAAACAACAATCCCTATACTCACAAATAGAGAATATACTCATCGAAAGAAAGTCAGAGTATATCAGTAGAAAAGAGGTCTCTGAACTAGAATGTAATTCAACCTCTGCCTTAAAAGGCTTGATTGACAAAGGTGTGTTGCAATCAGTTACTATCGAGACAAGCAGATTAAATACAGATTTAAAACCAACGCGTAATCTATTCCCTCTTAATGAAGTTCAACAAAGAGCATATAAAGAGATAAAGAACTGTTTGGAGTTCAAGCAAACCTGTCTTCTGCATGGAGTTACATCAAGCGGGAAAACAGAAATATATATGCATTTAATACAAGATGCGCTTTCAATGGGTAAACAGACTCTTTATCTGGTTCCCGAGATAGCACTCACAACCCAGTTGACACAACGTTTACAAGCTGTCTTTGGCAGTAAAATAGGCATATATCATTCCAGAATAAATGACAATGAAAGAGCAGAGATATGGAGTAAAATGATGTCTGAAGATCCTTTCGAAATCATTTTAGGTGTCCGTTCATCTATTTTTCTGCCTTTTAATAAACTGGGATTAGTCATCATTGATGAAGAACATGAAATAAGCTTTAAACAACAGGATCCATCACCGCGATATCATGCCCGTGATACAGCCATAATGCTGGCACATCTTTGTAATGCAAAAACCATTCTTGGTTCTGCTACACCTTCACTGGAATCATTTTATAATACAAAAACGGGTAAATATGGACTAGTAACGCTGCAGGAACGTTACAGAAACATTATGATGCCTGAGATTCAAATAGTAAACACCTTTGAATTGAGAAAAAGGAAAAAGATGAAATCTGTTTTGGCTCCTCTACTTATAGATCAAATGAATCAGAGTCTCGAAAATGGAGAACAGGTTATACTTTTTCGAAATCGTCGGGGTTTTGCATCACTAGTTGAATGTGAACAGTGTGCCTGGACCCCAAAATGCAAGAGATGCGATGTTTCGCTCACCTATCATAAAAAACGTGACCGTTTGATTTGTCACTATTGTAATGCCACATATACATTGCCGGCAAAATGCCCATCTTGTAATTCTGAAAATCTTAAGAAGTTGGGGCAGGGCACGGAACAGCTGGAAGAAGAGGTTGAAAGTCTATTCCCTGATTATTTTGTTGGAAGAATGGACCTTGACACAACTCGGGGCAAAGATGCTTATGAAAAAATCATAGATGATTTCCAAAGCAAAAGAGTTCAGATTCTGATTGGCACTCAGATGCTTTCAAAAGGTCTTGACTTTGAAAATGTAGGGGTTGTTGGCGTAATATCTGCAGATTCACTTCTCAACTTCCCCGATTTCAGATCACACGAACGCGGTTTTCAACTTATGATGCAGGCTGCCGGACGTGCGGGACGTAAAAACAAACAGGGTAAAGTTATAATTCAGAGTGCAGATCCGCTTCAACCGGTATATGATTATATATTAAACTACGATTATGAAGGTTTTTTTAACTCTCAAATGGCAGAAAGAAAAATGTTTAACTATCCACCGTTCTCCAGACTTATTTCAATTATTATTAAAGATAAAATAGAGCACAAAGTTGAAGCTGCTGCCGGATATCTTGCTGAATTACTCAGAATCACTTTTGGTGAAATGATACAGGGACCCGGTAAACCTATAGTTAGTTATATACAAAGCTACCATTTTAGAGAAATACTAATAAAACTCGATAACAATTTTTCACTGAAAAAAACACGTGAAGCTATAAAATCTGCAGAGTCAAAATTTCACTCCAAGAGGGAGTTCAAGTATATTACAATTCAATACGATGTAGATAGAGTATAAATGCAAAAAACCGATATTCCGGATGGAGTATCGGTTTTTTTACTATTATTAGTCCCGTTATTACGGAAACTATTTCATTTCAATCTCTTCCTTCAGATCAATTTCATTTCCGTCTCTATCGTAGAATTCGTATTGCAGAAATCCCAGTTTCTGATTAGGGATTATTTTCAAGTTTGCATTATACTTCTTCTTCCATTTACCTTTCAACGAAAAGAAACCTTGCTGAACATACGCTGCAACATAAGGATGTATGTGCAGACTGAATTTCTTCACTTTCAGATTATTTACTAAATAATCAATCTTACCTTCCAGAGTATCTGTGAATAAGAAAGATGACTTTATCTTACCTTTACCAAAGCAAGTGGGGCAAACTTCGCTTGTGGCAATTTCCATTTCGGGTCGTACACGCTGTCTAGTTATCTGCATGATACCGAACTTGCTCAATGGCAAAATGTTATGTTTCGCTCTATCAGTCGACATCAGCTCCTGCATCTTGGACAATAACATGTTCCGATGCTCACCTTTATTCATATCGATGAAGTCGATAACAATAATGCCTCCCATATCGCGTAATCTAAGCTGACGGGCAATTTCTTCTGCAGCTGCAACATTTACTTCGTATGCGCTTTCTTCCTGCCCTAGTTTTGATTTGTTGCGGTTACCACTATTTACGTCAATTACGTGTAACGCCTCTGTGTGCTCGATAATGAGATAAGCACCATTCTTAAATGTAACAGTTTTTCCAAAGAGCGACTTTACCTGTTTTGTAACGCCGAAATTGTCTAAAATTGGCAGAGCACCTTTATATTCTTTTACTATATTTTTTCTGTCAGGTGCAATGAGATTTACATATTCGGCAATTTGTTTAGACACGTCACTATCATTGACGTGTATCTGTTCGAAAGAGGGATTGAAAATATCGCGTAACAGTGCTACTGTGCGTCCTGTCTCTTCATAAATCAGAGATGGCGCTTTAGCTTTCTGTATTTTTCCAATACAATCTTCCCATCTTTTAACCAGAATCTTAAGTTCTGCATCGAGGTCGGCTACTCTCTTACCTTCAGCATTTGTCCTGATAATAACCCCGTAATTTTTGGGTTTTATACTCTGAATAAGCTGACGTAGACGTGCTCGTTCCTCTCTTGACTTAATTTTCTGTGATACCGATACACGGTTGATAAACGGAATTAAAACCATAAATCTTCCCGCGAATGAGATTTCTGCTGTTAATCTTGGACCCTTTGTAGATATTGGCTCTTTTGCAATTTGCACTAAAATTTCCTGACCTACTTTGAGTACATCAGAGATTAACCCATCTTTATCGATATCGGGCTGCAGCTTCATCTTCTGGAGCTGCGGAATCTTTTTCTTGTCTTCAACCAGTTTCTGAAACTGCAGAATCGAGTTGAATTCAACCCCTAAATCCAAATAGTGAAGAAAAGCGTCCTTTTTGTGTCCCACGTTCACAAATGCTGCGTTAAGGGCGGGCATAAGTTTTTTAACTTTGCCCATATAGATATTTCCAACCGAGAAAGACTCATTCTGATCTTCTTGCTGAAGTTCAACTAACTTCTTATCTTCAAGAACAGCAATGGTTATCTCCTTTGATTGAACATCTACAACAAGTTCGCTTGTCACAATTGTTTTTTTTAATAATGATTAAAATAATGTTGGGTTTCTGTCATCACAACAGAAAGGGAGTTCACTCCTGAATCATCCCTTGTAGTTTTATACACAAAGAACAAACTTATTTCCCTAATGGTTTTTTTATAAGTTTGTTCCTGTATATGGCTGAAATTAACTACAGGCTTATTTTTTCTTTTTGTGCCTGTTCTTTCTTAGTCTCTTTTTCCTTTTATGGACAGACATTTTATGCCTTTTCCTTTTTTTTCCACTTGGCATGTTTTAAATCTCCTATTATTTAATTAATCTACTTTAACTTCCTTTACCTGAGCAACAAACGTTTTTGATGGCTTGAATGCGGGTATATTATGTGCTGGTATGATGATAGTTGTATTCTTTGAAATATTACGCGCAGTTTTTTGAGCTCTTTTTTTAACGATGAAGCTTCCGAATCCTCTTAAATATACATTTTCATCGTTAGCCAATGAATCTTTTACCACATCCATGAAAGATTCAACTGTTGATAACACCGATGTTTTGTCTACACCAGTCCTCTTCGCAATTTCGTTTACAATATCTGCTTTAGTCATTTTATTTATATATTTTTATAATTAATAATTACAGCAACTCTCTAATTAGTAAATTTTTGGACTGCAAATATATAGCTTTTTTCTCAACCCTAAAAATAAATCTCTAGAAATTTTCTCTTTTTGAATTAATTGAAAATGCCTCAGAATTAAGATTATAGATTATTATGTACAATAGGTTTTATAATTGCGTAATTATAAAATAATGTTTATTTTTGCTTTAAAGCTTAACAGCTCTATTTCAAACCAAATAAATTATTAGTTATGTCGGTGAATAAAGTAATATTAGTAGGAAATGTAGGCAAAGACCCGGAAATGAAGTATTTCGACAATGACGTTGCAAAAGCAAATTTTTCAGTAGCAACAACTGAGAGAGGTTACACCACATCCAACGGCACTCAGGTTCCTGAGAGAACAGAATGGCACAACGTTGTATGCTGGAGAGGATTAGCTCAGATTGCAGAGAGATTTGTAAAAAAAGGTACATTAGTTTATATTGAAGGAAAGATAAAAACTCGATCATATGATGATCAGAGCGGTGTTAAACGATATATAACAGAGATTATTGCCGATAACCTGGAGTTACTTAGTAAAAGATCAGGTGGAGTTGAGAATGAAAATATAACGGGCAGACACGATCTCCCTGTATCAGAAAACACATCAAATGAAGTAGATAATAATTCTGATATGGATGATTTGCCGTTTTAAAAAAACATCGTAATTTTGTAAGAGAATGTTATTGTAACATTCTCTTTTTGTTTCACTAAATCTTAGTCACTTGGATCCTGACCCTTTATCGATTTTACAAATAGCCCTGCCGGTATTTACACCTGTGGCTTTAGACTATTTTATATCAGTTTTGCTGCTTCTGCTTATAATTATGAACGCTATCGTTTCCGGTTCAGAAGTTGCTTATTTCTCCTTAAGCGAAGAGTACAGTCAAGATAAATATTCATCTTCTGACTCTATAACAAACAAGGCTAACACATTACTAAAAAAGCCCGAAAACCTACTGGCTTCATTAGTTCTGGCTTATAATTTACTTAATGTAACAATAGCTGTATTAACAATATATCTATTAAACAGGTTACCCTATTTTGCAGGTGAAATTGGCTCAAAACTTATACTTGAGGCAGTTATAACAATATCTATAATTCTTCTTTTTGTAGATATTCTCCCAAAACTATACGCATCACACGATCCACTTAAATTCGCCAACAGATATGCTCCGCTAATAACCGTTATAAGCAGGTTGATGAGCCCTTTTTCAGGATTACTTGCAAAAATAACAACCTCATATACACGCCCACTCTCATATAGTAAACATGAGTTGTCGATGGAAGACTTATCAAAAGCACTTGAAATTACTTCTGATGAAATTACAAGAGATCAGGAAAAAGAGATGCTTGAAGGTATTATCAGGTTTAGAGATAAAAGTGTGGATGACATCAAGATATCCAGAAGTGATATGATCGCCATCAATATTCAAACACTTTTTGTTGATGTAATAGACTTTATTGTTGAAGCAGGATTCTCACGTATACCTGTATATGAGGATAATCCCGACAATATAAAAGGGATACTTTATGTAAAAGACCTTCTGCCTCATCTTGGCAAACCTCACAATTTTAAATGGCAGTCACTGATCAGATCTGCATATTTTGTGCCCGGTGCAAAACGAATTGATGATTTGCTGGAAGAATTCCGGTCAAATAAAATTCATATGGCAATAGTTGTAGATGAATATGGTGGAACATCTGGTCTAGTTACAATGGAAGATATACTCGAAGAGATTGTAGGAGATATCAGTGACGAGTATGATGAAGAGTTGCCTTTATATACTATAGCCGCAGACGGTACATATATATTTGAAGGTAAAACACCTCTTGAAGATTTTATTAAGATTACGAATGTCCCGGAAAAGGATTTCGAAGCAATGTCTGATGAAGTTGATACTTTAGCAGGGTTACTACTTGAGTTGAAAGGAGATTTCCCAAAGCGGAAAGAAACTTTTACATATAAAAAATATACTTTCCAGGCAGAGGAGATGAGTAAGAAAAGAATTATTAAAGTTCGCTACATTCCTCCAAAATTAAAAACAAAAGAAGTTGAATAAATAACATATGCTTATCAGAAAAGATTATTTTGACAACGGATCTCTGATGGGTATTTGGAAAATGGATGAATCTATTGATGAGCTTTTAAAGCTTTTCCCTCCTAGTATCCGTTCTGAAGCTGACAATTATATAAATAGTATCGGGTCAAAGAGACGTGTAATAGAGTGGCTTTCCACTAGAATTATGCTCTTTGAGCTTCTTGGTGAAATTAAGATCATTCAAAATCACGAAGATGGCAAGCCTTATCTTGCTGATAACTCCTACCACATAAGCATATCTCACACCAAAGATCATGCAGCAATTCTACTAAATAAATTATATCCTGTAGGAATAGATATAGAGATTAAGTCAGATCGAGTAGAGAAGCTAGCCTATAAATTTATTTCTGAAAATGAGTATATCGACCCTGAAAAGAAGATACTTCATCAACTTCTGCACTGGTCGGCTAAAGAGTGTATGTTCAAATTGATTAATGCTCAAGGTATTGATTTCAAAAAACATCTCTTTATTCATAAATTCACTCCATCTCAAAATGGCATTATTACTGCTACGGAATATAGAACAAAAGAAACCAGAACATATAATCTGCATTACGAGATACATCCTGAGTATGTTCTTACATGGGTAGTAGACACCTTAAAGAATTAACTTTCAAGTCAACTATATTTAAGGACATATCAAATCAACACTAAAAATAAAAGCTCCGGAATTGTCCGGAGCTTTTAAAATTATATCTGATTAAGAAACAGTTATATTATTATTAAACGCTAAGTGATACACGTTTGAATTCTGTAACTGTCAATTCCTTATCACTTTCTTTCAAGTACTGTTCGATAGTTTTCTTTGGGTCTTTTACAAATTCCTGTTGAAGAAGTGTAGACTCCTTATAGAATTTAGTAAGAGCACCTTCAGCAATTCTATCAAGTAAGTTTTCCGGCTTACCTGCTTCACGAGCTTTCTCACGAGCTATTTCCAGTTCTTTCTCTTTTACTTCTGCAGGAATTCCATCAGCTGTGACAGCAATTGGATTCATAGCTGCAATCTGCATAGCAACATCTTTAGCTACATTTTCATCAACATCAGCTTTATTAAAACCAACTACGGTAGCCAGTTTATTACCCATGTGTATGTAAGAAGCTACATAAGGAGCGGTTACAAACTCATAGTAGCCAAGTTCCATCTTTTCACCGGTAGCAGCCATTTTATCAGTGATAACCTGAGCAACTGTTCCGTTGTTAAGTTCAAGAGCAAGCAGTTCGTCCAGTGTTGCAGGTTTTTTGCTCATAGCAAGATCAAGTATCTGCTCTGTTAAAGCAATATAGTCTTCATTCTTTGCTACAAAGTCAGTTTCGCACTGTAGTGCAACTACTGCACCAAAGTTACCTTCGGTTTTAGCAAGTACGCAACCTTCAGAAGCATCGCGATCTTCCCTTTTAGCTGCAATAGCCTGTCCTTTTTTACGGATAATTTCCATAGCTTTATCGAAATCACCACCCGCTTCATTCAGAGCATTTTTGCAATCCATCATACCGGCACCTGTCATTTTGCGCAAGTGCTGTATATCTGCCATTGTTACTGCCATATATATATTGTTTTTTTATTTTTATTAATCGTCTACCTCTACATCTTTTGCGAACTTGCTAACCACTGCTGCTTTCATCGCTTCAGAATCTTCCTTCTTTACACGCTCTTTCTTAGCAGCTTTAGTTTTACGTTCTCTGCGTTGTGGTGCATCTTCTGACTGTTCCTCAGCAGCTGCAGCATCGGCTTTCTCAACTTTACGTTCTTCAAGACCTTCTCTGATAGCATCGCAAAGAACACCTATAATCAGGTCAATAGCTTTTGAAGCATCATCATTAGCAGGAATTACAAAATCAACATTTGAAGGATTAGAGTTAGTGTCCACGATTGCGAATACAGGTATTCCCAAACGTTCTGCTTCTCTTACAGCAATCTGTTCTTTCATCACATCCACAACAAAAATTGCAGAAGGCAGACGAGTAAGATCCTGAATAGAACCAAGGTTCTTTTCCAGTTTAGCACGCTGACGAGTTATCTGAAGTTTTTCTCTCTTAGAAAGAGTATCAAAAGTTCCATCCTTAATCATCTTATCTATACTACCCATCTTCTTAACCGCTTTACGGATTGTTGGGAAGTTAGTAAGCATACCACCCGGCCAACGCTCTATTACGTATGGCATGTTCACACTTTGAGCTCTTGCCTCAATAACAGGTTTGGCCTGTTTTTTTGTAGCTACAAAAAGGATTTTCTTTCCTGATTTAGCCATCTGCTTCATAGCTGCAGCAGCCTCTTCAGTCTTAGCAATTGTTTTATAAAGGTCGATAATGTGAATACCGTTACGCTCCATAAATATGTAAGGAGCCATTGCCGGGTTCCATTTTCTTTTTAAGTGGCCGAAATGCGCTCCGGCTTCTAATAGTTGGTCAAATTCTAACTTTGCCATTTTGATTTTTTTGTTATTATTCGTTTACTTTCTTTTTCTTTAGTCGAATCATAAGGTAAATTACCCTTTACTAAACTCTTCTGAGGGATAACGTCCTTATAATTTAGATACTAAACGTATTAGCCTGCACCGCAGCTGTTATGTAAAAATCCGGTATAATCCGGATTTCATACATATCCAATATATTAACGTTTTGAGAATTGGAATTTCTTTCTGGCGCCTGGTTGTCCCGGTTTCTTACGTTCAACTACACGTGGGTCACGTGTCATAAAGCCTTGAGCTCTTAATGCTGCCTTATCTTCAGGATTTATTTTCACTAAAGCACGTGCAATACCTAATCTTACGGCTTCTGACTGACCTTTATAACCACCACCATCTAGATTTACTCTGATATCATATTTATCAGCTACATTCAGAGTATTTAATGGTTGTTTTACTATGTACTGAAGTATAGAAGATGGGAAATAATTTTCTAATTCACGTTTATTAATAACGATCTTTCCGGTACCTTCGGTCACGAAAACCCTGGCCACTGCGGCTTTACGCCTTCCTATTGCATTTACTGCTTCCATCATTATTATTTAAGACTGTTAATATCGATTTTCTTTGGTTTCTGTGCCTGATGTGGGTGCTCATTACCGGCATACACAAACAGATTATTTAATAATGCATCACCTAATTTATTTTTAGGCAGCATACCCTTTACAACTTTTTTGAAGAGTCTGTCCGGACCTTTTGCCATCAGTTCTGATGGTGTAGATGTACGCTGACCACCTGGGTATCCCGAATAGCGGTAATAGGTGCGTTCTGTCCACTTATTTCCTGTAAGTATTACTTTATCTGCATTCAGAATTATAACATTATCACCGCAATCCACATGTGGAGTGAAGCTGGCTTTATACTTACCTCTAAGTAATTTTGCTACTTTTGAGCTGAGACGCCCTAATGTCTGCCCTGTGGCATCTATTTCAACCCATTCTTTCTGAGCCGTTTCTCTGTTTACAGAAATGGTTTTATAACTAAGCGTATCCATTCTTGTTTGTTTAATTTAATTAGTAAGTTAATGTGAAGTTGATTCTTTCTGCTTCCTGTTTTGTCTTGCTAAGGGACAGAATAGGCAAATAAAAAGCTTAAAATCAAACTCTTAATCGAAAAAAACTAATAATCGGACTGCAAAGTTACAATAATTCAATATATTAACAAAGAGTTTAAAGCTATTTTCTTTTATGAAAAAATTTATTTTCTCAATCTACCAATTTAGAATCCATAAACTTAGTAGTGAATTCAATTAAATCGGAAAACTCCCATGAAAAGTTTTGAGGTGTTTCAGGATTAATAGAAACATATTTCACGCTATCCCCATCATTAAGTTCAATGATATACATAATTGGGCTCTCGGTTTCATCATCAAAACCGTATGCATCTTCCATGCTGTAAATGTTGCTTTCTCTGATAAGCTTATCAAACCTGGCAAATTCTTCGGCGGTCAACTTACCCTCCCTGGTACTTGGGTTTCTCCTATCTGCAAATCTATCAAAGAACATGTTCTGCTGTACAATCTTATATGTTGAATCGGGATTCATCTGAAACTCTACTTTATAATTATCCACACTTTCCATACTAAACTTGTATGAGAACTCACCAAATTCAGCTGAACCCTCATTCTTATTTTCGCTGCTATTGCTGTTACAGCCCATCAACACGATTAATAAAACAAAACAGATAAACAGGTTATACTTTGCCATATATAATTAATTTATTAAAAAAAGGGAGGTTGCCCTCCCTTTTTATCGATTTATAAAATAGTTCTATTTCCAGGGATCCGGTTGTACTAAATAAGGATTCCCATTTTCGTCGTTACCCATTGTTTGAATCTGACCATCTGGTAGAGGGAACATTGTTTTAGCTGCATCCAATTTAGCTGACGAAGCAAATTTAGTAATAAAATTCTTTTCAAAGTCAACATATTCAGAAAGAGTTGTAGCCATATATTGTCCTCCCCAACGAGCGAGGTCAAACCAGCGCTGTCCTTCCATTGCAAGTTCAAGCTTACGTTCCATGCGGATTGCTTCAATACAAAGATCTTTATTAGTGAATGTAGCATGAGTTGATGGATAAGGATTTACCAGATAATTAGCAGCTGGCTCACCATTTGGCAATAAAATAATATTATCCTCATGTCCGGCTCTTTCACGAATCATGTTTACATAACTCATAGCTTCTGCCAATTGATTATCATTAGCAAGACACTCAGCATAAAGAAGAAGAATATCACGGAAGCTCAGATACTGATAATTGATAGCAGAACCCGGTGCCCAACCATCGTGTATACCACCATTTGCAAGACCTGCATCAAGCTCTTCCTTAGTATAAACATGTTTTTTAGGCATATAGAAACCACCATTTGCAACATCTCTTACCCAGTTGTTCTGTGGTAGGCCCCAATCTTTATATGGAATACCAAAACGACCAATTGCAAAGTCAAGACGTGGGTCAACAGGCATTGTTCCGTTAACTGACAGATAACCTGCAGGGTCTGTATTTCTTTCAGCTACGAAAGGAGCATCCCTGTATGATTTGTCAAGGAAAGGAAGACCGTTTGCATCAACTTTATAGGAGTTTGCCAATTCATTAGAGGGTTGGAAGAAACCACAGCAACCACCAGGTCCACCTGCTCCACCGTGAGGATAAGCAATTGAGATACCAGGATTAGCATTGTTATAGTCGTTTGAGAATTGAATTGCAAAAACAGATTCCTTGCCATTATCAGTTGGACTATAGAAGTTTCTATCCATATCATTCTCAAGACCATACTTCAGATTATTAGAAGTAACACCATTATCAATTACATCTTTCAGAATTGGTTTAGCAGCTGCTAAATCACCTCTCTGCATCAGAACTTTTGCTTTAAGTGCTTTTGCTGCCCAAGAGTTAGCTCTACCAACTTCTGGTTGTGTTGCAGGTAGAAGCGCAATTGCCTGATCGATGTCAGCCAATACTTTTGGATAAATATCGATATCGTTATGAACCTTTGGATCATTTTCAGTAAATGTATCATCTACCCATGGAAGATATGGTCCGAATACTCTGATTCCTTCAAAATAGAACAATGCACGAAGGAAATACATTTCGCCAAGTCTTGAATTCTTGAATGCATCAGGCAGACCTTCAGTTTCGTTTATAGTCTGAATGGCAACATTGGTACGCTTGGCACCTTTATATACCCAAGAATATTTTTCACCTATATATCCATTATTTGCTAAAATACTATAAGTTTCCATAGTATTCAGAACAGACTGGTCATTAGCGTCAGAACCTTTGTTGGCATCACCACCATACATACTTCCGAAAGTCCAGTTGGTAATAGATGCACCCCAACCATTTTCAGAGAAGTTTGCATATGCATTTGTAGTAAGCAGGTCAATACCAGTTTGGTTCTTTAGCGCATTTTGGTCGATACTTCCCTGAGGAGCAATGTAAAGGAAATCCTCTCCACAGGAGCTCAGCATTACAAATACTGATATTAAAAGTGTCAATAATATATTTTTTTTCATACTTATTAATTTTAAAGATTAGAACGTAAAGTTAACACCAAAGAGTAAACGCATTGTGGTTGGCCAACCACCCATATCGAGTCCTCTTCTAAGGTCAGCTCCACTACCCTGACCTGTATCCGCATTTGTGAATTCCGGATCTAATCCTGTGTAACTGTCAAAAGAAAGAACATTTTCAGCCTGAATATAAAGTCTCAGTCTCTCAATTGTAGCTTTTCTCACTAAATCCTGAGGAAGTGTGTAGCCCAATACAAGGTTCTTTAGTTTCAGGAATGAACCATCTTCAACATAGTAAGAACTTGATACTGCACCACCCCAACTGTCATTAGAGTCCAGAATAGGAAGAATAGCCTTTGAATTATCTGCACCCGGTTTCCATGACAAATCTCTCATTCTTGTTGAACGGTTACCACCGAACAATGGGAAGTCTGTGAAATACTTGGTGTTGTTGAAAAGATCATTTCCTATTGATGAATACCAGAACATAGTAAAGTCAAAATTCTTGTAAGTCAAGCCTACGTTCAAACCTCCAACAAGATCTGGATGAGGATTACCAATGATAGTACGGTCGCTGCTATCTATCTTGCCATCACCATTAACATCTTCAAATTTAAATTTACCTACATAAGATCCAGGATTACTTGTAATAGCGCTAGCTGTTGTACCATAAGGAGTTGGTGAACTCAATACATCCTGTTCTGACTCATAGAATCCAATTACATTATATCCAAAGAAATGTGAAATTGGTTCTCCCTTAATAGTTCTTGTTACAGAATCTGAGATACGTGTTCCACTTTGGTAGATTGCATAATCATCAGCTGCTGCAAGAGAAAGAACTTCATTTTCATATCTTGATAGGTTAAGTGCAATATCCCATCCTAAATCACCTTTTCTATCAGCGTAATTGAAAGCGAAGTCAAAACCTCTGTTTCTCATACTACCATAGTTGATATAAGGAGTTCCGGGCTCACCAGCAAGGTTAGAATAAGCAGCACCAATCAACATGTCAGAAGTTTCTTTATTATAGAACTCAAGAGTTGAATTGAAGCGACCCTGTCCGAAAGTTATATCCAAACCTAAGTTCAGCTGTTTTGTAGCCTCCCAGCGGGTTTCAGGGTTACCATATGTAGATAGTCTGTATCCCAGCCAAGTACCTGTATTTGCACCTGAAAGGTCATAGTTTGTTCTGTCAGGAGTAGTTGTGAAAAGAGATGCAAAGTTAGTTGCGCGAGGAATTTCAGAGTTACCTGTCAAACCATAACCAACACGAAGCTTCAGGTCATCTAACCAATCACGTGTATTTTCCATAAAGGCCTCTTCAGAAACACGCCATCCGAAAGATGCAGATGGGAATGTTCCGTAACGTTGTGACTGAGAGAAACGAGAAGCACCATCACGACGTACAATACCAGTGAACAGATATTTGTCGGCGAATCCATAGTCAACACGACCGAACACACCAAATAGTGCAGTTTCACCCCAATACCATGACTCAGTCTGTCTCTGGTTGTTGTTTTCACCCATCTGAAGCGTCCATGTATCAATATTATCTTCGAACAGATAATTATATCTTCTGCCTCGGAGTGTTCTTCCAAGTCCACCTCTTAAAGCATCAGATCCTAAAAGTACTGTTAAGCTATGTACGTCTCCAAATCTTTTGCTGTAAGTAAGAGTATTCTGCCACTGCAGGTTGTAACCACTGTTGGCCTCTTCATTGAAATAGTTTGTACCCGGACTTTCAGAGAATTCAGGATCCTTCTTGCTCATATTATAACCCCAAAATGTAGAATGGTCAAGACCAAAACTGGTACGGAAAGTCAAATCCTTCATAAGATCCAGTTCAGCCCATAGGTTACCAAACAGACGGGTATTTACCCAATAGTTGTCTTTATTTCTTGTTTCACGTGCAACAACGTTAACAAAGTTACCTGTTCCTGCAATCTTAGAACCTGCCCAGTTGCCAAACTCATCTTTAACAGGCACCCACGGTGAAGGTCTGTAAGTATAAGAATAGGCTGAAGATTCTGCTGAACTGCTCTGCAATCCCTGATCTTTTGTATATGTAAACTGTAAATTCTGACCAACTCTGAACCATTTGCGTATATCAAATGATGTATTGATACGGGTCTGATAACGTTTGAAGTAAGAGTGAATTACAGTACCCTGCTGATCGAAATAGTTAAGACCAAGCAGATACTGACCCCTGTCATTACCACCTACCAGTGACAACTGGTGATTCTGAATTGGAGCTGTGCGGTCAACTTCATCCCACCAGTCTGTGTCAGAAAACTTAACCATCTGGTTGTTTGGGAATGAATAGTCATTAATGTTAATGTCAGTTCTACCGTTAGCACCGGTTGTAGTCATATAGTTAGGAATCTTTGGAGTTGGACCTGTACCAAACTGAGGATGAGTCGGGAATCTTTCATTTCCATCCTCATCAAATTTAGTACCACGAATCAGGAAAGAGTTATTTTGTGCTTCCCATTCCAAATTCAACCTATCCATAGAGTTTACAAGATCATATCTTGAGGTTGTCTTCTGCATACCATAATATGCATCATAGGTAAGTTTTGGAGCTCCTGTTCTGCTACCTGATTTTGTTGTAATAAGAATTACACCATTGGCAGCCTGTGCACCATAAATTGCAGCAGAAGAAGCATCCTTCAATACCTGCATACTTGCAATATCATTAGGGTTCAAACTACTTAAGTTCTGGTTACGTGTAGCAACACCGTCAATAACGTATAATGGACCGTTATCATTAACAGTGTTCACACCACGAATACGTACCATTGTTGCAGATCCCGGAGAACCTGTTTGTCCTACATAAACACCAGGAGCTTTACCTTGCAGCTGTTGTGTTGCTGAAGAACCTGAAGTAATTAAAAGATCTTCGGTGTTTACTACAGCAACAGAACCTGTAATATCTTTCTTTGCTTGTGTTCCATATCCCACTACAACAATCTCCTCGAGTGTTTCCATGTCGAGCTGCAACACAATATTGAAATTGCGAGTGTTTCCAACCTGAACTTCCTGGGTAGTGAAACCCACGTACGAAAATACTAAATATGAATTCGGAGAAGCAACGTCAAGGGCAAATTTACCATCTATATCGGTGATAGTCCCATGTGCCGTTCCTCTCTCGATAACATTCACACCTACGAGTGTTTCCCCATCAGCATCAGTTACCACTCCGGTAACATTTACCTGTGCAAACATCAAGCCTGCACTGGCAATCATCAGTAAAGAAAGCAGACATAGCTTTCTCAACTCTGAAAACAAATGTTTTTCTTTTTGCATAAAACAATGATTAATAGTTAATGAATAAATTTAACATAACTCCAATTTAATTTTGCTAACAATATAAGTCCGAAACAGGCGTCCGGGCCATCATAATAGTCTCCTCTGCCTTATTTTCAGCACTTTACAACATTTTAGGTTAATTCTCTTTCACTAGTACACGCCCAAAGATAGTAACAAACATTAATTTTGCAAAATATTCAACAAAATAATTATTAAACCACATGTTAAATTATTTTTAATAATACCTAACATGTGTGTATCAGTGAAGACTATCCATTACCTATTTATTTAAAAAAATATACGGCAGAACATCGCTCTGCCGTATATTATAAGAAGTAGAGCCTGATCTATTATTTAAGACCTATAAAATTGAGCTCCTTAAAAACATCCTCCAACTCCTTATAGGTCAACCCTGATCCATTAAGCGTCACGAGATACCTATCTGACACCAAGGCTCCTATCTCAGAATTTACCCAGTCATCCCCCCTCTGCTCTTTAATTGAAGCACGACTACCATTAATTGTTGTATTTTTACTGAATCCCGACTCAGTCTCCTCTTCCATATCCATTGAAAGAGACATCACATATATTGCGATCACACCTGAACCGGCTTCTCCTGCACCATCCATAATCGACAGCTCAACACTCCTGCTCTGATCATCAGAGTAAGTTGCCTGAGCTGTAACCAAACCCATCATAGAAGCATCTCCAACAGAGAATCTTGTGCGCTTCATTCCAGCTAAACTTTCCGGCAAAACAGCCTTCATCTCATCATTAGTTAACGGCGTTTTGCTTTGCAAATCGCTCTGTTTCTTTTCCCAGCCCTCAGCAGCTTTCGCAGCTTTATTAAGGTTTCTAAAACCACCTACAGCCTCAGAAAGTCCGGGCGATCCGTCTTTCCCTTCATCCGAAGATCTGTTTCCACCACAGGAAAGCATAAGCAAACCAATAAAAATTAAAATAGAAAAATGTTTTAGGCTCATAGATTAAAATTTATCGAAGGTTTAACGTTTAAAATATATTAATTCAATCTTTCACTATAACGTCATAAGCTTAATTTTGTTTTATGTTTTTTGTCTTTTATTTTCTTAACTATGTTAATACAATTACCTGCTACTCCTTTTTTGTAGTAAAAAGTAATCTAAATCAGCTACATTTTGAACAGAAGTTAATATTTTAACAATAAACATTCCAATTTGATTTTTTAGCATAAAAATAAATCCCGATCGGACTTAACTCCAATCGGGAAATCAATATTTAACTGCAACTATATCCTCTATAGCAGATGGATAAATATCGATGTGCGTTCTCTCTTTTCCAGATTTCTTGTGCGATGTCCTTTTCCTGCCGTATCTTCAACCAGTAAAATTTCACCTGTCTGAAACCTTCTTATCTCACCAAGTGAGGTCTCAATTTCAACACCCCCATCAAGCAAAACAATATATTGCCGCTGAGGCGCGTTGTGAAAATCATAATCATAATCAGGTGGCACCTTTCGGAACTGAAGTGATTTCACTGCAACTGATTCTGAGAGGTAACCGATCTCACCTTTATTAAAAAGTGGTACATCAATTTCATCAAAACGAGACTCTCCGTTTTCATCACTATATACACGAGTAACTTTCATACTTATCCTATTAATATTGTAATAAAGTGATCATAAATTAATTGCTACTATTTCTGACCAAAAATCAAATTATTTGCAATTTCAATCTCTTTCATTGAAACAGAATGCACTTTGCCAGGGAAAACCTTTTCAGTGACCGAAGCATTCATCTCTTTAAAGAAACCTGAAGTAGATAGAACACGATCAACAGGCACATGTGCATCTGGATCACCGGTACTCAGCATAACAGGTGTTTGTTCAAAATCTCCTTTATATTTTGCAGGATCAATTTCATCTCCTATCAATCCTCCTGTAAAGGCTACAATTCCTCCATAACGCTGTGCATTACGAGCTGTGTACTCCAAAGTGAGACAGGCTCCCTGAGAGAATCCGAGAAAATAGATATTTTCTGCAGTGAAACCATGATTCAGCAACTCTTCAAATGTCTTACCAACAATATCGATAGCTGATGATAGCCATGGCTCATTTTCTTCTATTGGTGCAAGAAAAGAATAGGGATACCAGGTGCTATTTGTTGCTTGTGGAGCAACGAGTGCAAAACCGGGAAGTTCAAGATATTGTGATATCGAGAGGATATCTTCTGCTTTTCCTCCTCTTCCATGAAGCATAATTATAGCTTTATCAGCCTCATTAACCGATACTCCACCATATTTTATATCAAGTATATGTGACATTATTTTCTTATTTTAAATCAGGAAGAACACTCTCAATCTTATCCCTCATACTCTCATACCTTTTTGGCAACCTTAGAGAGCTGCCCAGTTTATCAAGTGGTTCATCAACAGTAAATCCGGGGTTATCGGTAGCCAGTTCAAACAACACTCCTCCCGGCTCTCTGAAATAGAGTGAGAAAAAGTAATCGCGATTAATTTTTGGAGTAATCTGCAGACCTGCTTCAGTCACTTTTTTTCTAACCTCCATAAGGATATTATCATCCTTAACCCTAAAAGCTATATGATGATTGGTTCCACCGGCATTTCTTCCACCCGGTGCTTCACTATCCTCTAAAATATCTATATAATTTGCATTATTTACAGTATCAACTGCAAATCTATACCTGTTGCCTTCATGCATAATTTGAGTGTACCCCAATATATCTGTCAGAACACTTGCAGTTGGTCCGGCCGACCAAAGTGTAAGAGTAACAGTATGAAATCCTCTTATAGCAACCTCTTTTCCAATCTGATCCGTTGTCCACGGTTCTCTGTCATCATTTTTTTCAGGAATAACAAGTTGCAACTGCATTCCGTCTGGATCATTAAATGATAAAACTTTCTCATTAAAGATAACACTCTCTTGAGATTCGATTCCAAAACTCTGGAGTCTGCTTTTCCAGAAATCAAAACTTCCCGAAGGTACTGAGTAGGCAGTATGTGTTGCCATTCCGGCACCATTAACACCCTTACCTATTCCCTCCCAGGGAAAGAAAGTTATTATTGTGCCGGGAGTACCCTGCTCATCGCCAAAGTAGAAATGATAAGTACCGGGATCATCAAAGTTTACAGTCTTTTTTACAAGTCTGAGGCCAAGTACATTTGTGTAAAAATCAAAATTGCCTTGTGCACTGTTGGATATTGCAGTTACATGATGCAGCCCTAATATATCTGTTTTCATCTATATCTGTATTTTTATTATTCTATTTATCTATAACAAGCTGTATATCGAAAAGTTCACACTCTAATACTGAACATTAAAAATCACTACTAATTAATATGCTTAAGCTGTTTAAAATCAACATGTATATTATAAGACTAAAAATTATAAGTCAACTTTTTTGTGATTTTATGAAATTGATGTATCTTTGCACTCTCAAATAAGGCCCCGTAGCTCAACTGAATAGAGTATCTGACTACGGATCAGAAGGTTCCAGGTTTGAACCCTGGCGGGGTCACTCGAAACAACGCACGCCTAAAAGCTGCCTGACTGTAAAAAAAGTCAGGTGGCTTTTTTGTTATATTCAAGAATAATGGTACAGTAAATCTTTTCCTGTCCTATTAACTGGAGTGGGCAACATGAGGGGAGTCAGGACTTTAATTTCTTTGGTCCTTAATAAAAAAAATTTAAACTTTTATCTATATTTGTGACATACTATAAAAAACATATAAGCTATGAAAGGTGACGATGGAAAACATAAAATCTCGCGAAGAGCAGCCTTAAAATACATGGGAATTGGTGCAGCAGCTATACCAGCAAGCTTTTATCTGAACAGCTGTGGGAAAAAAATAAAAACCGACCAGATCGTTCCGGATTTAACGAACATCCCAACAGATAAAATGACTTATAGAACATTGTCAAAAGCTGGTGACAGGATTTCTCTGTTAGGATTTGGTACAATGCGCTATCCTACAGTGGAAAGAGAGACTCCGGAAGGGGTAAGGAGATTCATTGATGAGGAAAAAGCAGAACAGCTTATCGATTACGCTATGGCACACGGCATTAACTACTATGATACTGCCTGGATGTACCACCAGGGAGAATCTGAGACATTTACCGGTAAAATACTGAAAAAATATCCAAGAAACAGTTTTTATGTCTCAACAAAATTACCAGGTAGCGTTAAATCAAGAGAGGATGCAATTGCTACTTATCACAAGCAGATGGAAAAACTTCAGGTAGATTATTTCGATTATTATCACCTGCACAGCCTAAGTAGTGATTCAATGTATGAGCGCATTTATAAAGAATGGGGAATGCTGGATTTCCTGCTGAATGAAAAGAAGGAAGGACGTATACGCAACCTGGGGTGGTCTTTTCACGGAGATCAGCAACTATTTAACAAAGTCCTTGCTGAGCCTGTAGAGTGGGATTTCGTGATGATTCAGATGAACTACCTGGACTGGAAGTATGGGTATGTTCCTGCCGAATATATGTACAATAAACTGGTGGAGAGAAATATTCCGGTAATGATTATGGAACCTCTGCTGGGAAGTCGTCTTGCAAAAGTAAGCCGAGCAGTATTGGAGATGATGCAGGAAGAGAGTCCTAACAGCACACCAGCACAGTGGGCATTTCGTTTTGCAGGTTCACATCCGAATGTTATGGTGGTATTGAGTGGCATGACATTAATGGAACATCTGCAGGAAAATATTAAAACATTCTCTCCTCTTGTTCAGATTAATGATAAACAAAAAGATATGCTACTCACAGCTGCAGATATAATACGTTCCATAAAAACTATCCCATGCACAGATTGCAAATATTGTGTTCCATGTCCATATGGTGTTGATATTCCGGGAGTGCTGCTATATTACAACAAGGCTACCTGGGATAGCAATCTGCCAAATCTGGATGGGCCTCGCGATGCTGAGTTTAAACGTTCATCCAGGGCATTTTTAACAGATTACAACCGTACTATTCCCGAACTGGAGCAGGCAAACCATTGCATTAATTGCGGGGAGTGCGAAATTACCTGTCCTCAGAACATAAAAATACCCACAGAATTACTAAATATAGACAATCTTGTTCAACAATTAAAAACAACCTGATGCCATGTTAAAGAAAATAAGAGTTGCTTTGGCAATAGCCTTTTTTATTGTTATTTCATTATTATTTCTCGATATCTCGGGAGTTTTGAACAAGTATTTTGCTTATTTCGCAGAGCTTCAGTTTGTACCT
>NZ_JAQVHI010000051.1:0-10676 GCF_028696275.1 Lascolabacillus sp. | reverse complement strand
GTACACCCGGCGAGAATCGAACTCGCATCGTCGGAACCGGAATCCGGTATTCTATCCATTGAACTACGGGTGCATTCTATTTTATCATCTGAAGGAGGAGTTCTCCCATTTCAAAGTGATGGTGTCGCTCTTCAGAAATGGTGTTATTTCTGATATATGATTATCAGGAAGATGATTTTTGAAATTAAATATCAGCAATAAGTCGCTGTTATACTTGTTTAATACAGCAGATATTGGCGAAATATCCGGCAAAGATAGAGCATATTTGTAATTTTCCGATTCTTTTTGGAAAGAATCAAAGAAAATTTCTGCTGTAATATCTGAAATGAAAGAATCGCTGTTAAGTTTTTCCCATTTATCAGTATAGAATGATATGTTACTATCACAAACATCAGCTTCTATCCCACCACAAACAGTTTTAATGACACATACAATTACAGAGTCGTTAGTCACAGGGAGTAACTTTATTTGAGTGCTTCCAATTCCTGAAGTCTCAATTTTGATGTAATCAGTGCCATGTTCAACCTTTTTTATCTCTCCAAGCATATAAGGTATGGTAGTTTCAGTTGAATCAACCAGTAACATGGTTTTGTTGCCTTCTGAAATTCCTGGCATTAGCTCTTCCGGCATTGATTTGAAAATTTCAGCCAAGTTTTGTGCCTGAATTGAAACTGTTAATAACAGACAGGCGAGTATCATTAATCCTTGTTTGTTAAGCATTTATTTTATTATCATTTATTGTTCTGGAAATAAAAATTATCTCTTTATTTTCTATTGAATATTATAATTTGGGTGCATAATATGCCCCAAATTTTTGAATATTAGCGTTGTCTCTTGTTTCAGTAATTGTTAATCGCAGTTTAGTTGCCTCTGTGTCAGGGAATCTGAGAAGTCTTTTGTACCCTATCGTGGTTCCTTTAGTAAGTTCTCTCCACTCGTTGTTTATTAACCCTTCTACAGTGAATTCTTCAACTCGCTGTCCCTTTTGAATATCTTCCTGTAGCATAACAGTATTTATTGTTTCGCCGGGTATCACATTATATTCTCTTGAATCGCCTGCACGTGCTCTCCATGTAACTTCTCCATCGGTTAGCTTTTCATCACTGAAAGTGTTGTTTATATATACACCAAACTGTCTGAGGCGTTCTGCATCAATTTCATGAATTCTGCCTCTTTTATCAGGAGGAACATTTAGAAGTAAAACAGAATTCATTCCTACAGACTGAAAATAGATATCAACCAGCTCGCGAAGAGATTTTACCTGTTGGTTCTCCTCTGCATGAAAAAACCAACCAGGACGAATAGATACATCTACTTCTGAAGGATACCAATAAATTGTTTTTGATTTTTCGATCAGATCCCTGCTGCCAAGATCTTCTGCGGTAGTTGTGATATTTAGTCGTATATTCTCATTTATTATGGCATCACTTATTCCTGGTTGAAGTGGAGTTACACTCCATTCGGTTTCTCTTCCCAAGCCACTTTCGTTACCAACCCATCTTATATCATTCCCCATTATTGCTTTTACTGCTGTTGGCTGCAGGCTATCAATAACATGATAGAAGCGTGACCAATTGTATTCCTGAACCTTACCATTTGGGCCCTCTCCATTGGCGCCATCAAACCACACTTCATGAATTTCACCATAGTTACTGAGCAGTTCTGTCAGCTGTTGAATGAAAAACTCGTTATATACAGGGGAATCTCCATAACTCTCAGCATTACGATCCCAAGGGGACAAATAGACCCCAAACTTCATGTTGTGTTTTTCACATGCATCACGAACCTCCTTTACGATATCTCCATTTCCATTTTTCCAAGGAGATGAAGCTACTGAATATGATGTGGTGTTTGTAGGCCATAGGCAAAAGCCATCATGATGTTTTGCTGTTAATATTATCATTTTAAAACCAGCATTTTGCAAAGTCGTAACCCATTGCTCAGCATCAAATGCTGTAGGGTTGAAAAGCTCAGGGTCTTCATTACCATCTCCCCATTCTTTTCCGGTAAACGTATTAATCCCAAAGTGTATAAATGCAGTGAGTTCAAGTTTCTGCCACTCAATCTGATTCTTAGTTGGTACGACATAAGCAGCTAACTTTACCTTTTGATCTTGTGTTACAAATTCAGGAAAAGATAGCTCTTTTTCAAAGTAAGTATTTGCTCTTTGACTGCAACCTGAAATAATTAATGTCAGGATAAAAATTAAAATTGCGATTTTCCTCATCAGTTCATCATTATCTGTGGTTAACAAAGTTACTATTTTTGCTCTAACAACAAATAAAAAAACCACCCTTTTGAGGTGGTTTCAACTAAGCAAGCATCTTTTTCTTATAGATTAGAGGCAGCTTCTTCAACAACTTGATTTAATGTGTCTGCAGCTGCTGCAGCTTCAGCTTCGATAACAGCCTGAATGCTGTCTGCCTGAGCTTGTAGGATGCTGTCTACTCTTGCTACTTCGGCAAGACTGTCTTGTAGTGCTTTTTCAGCATTTACCTGTGCGTTGTTGCAAGAAACTAAACCCAATGTTGCAATTGTAGAAACCAAAAACAATACTTTTTTCATTTTTTTGAAAATTTAAACGATAAATAATTTTGTAACAAAATTAAACTGTTCTTTTCGTAGCGTACTAATAATGAGTATAACAAGCAGGTAGTCACTTTGTTATTAGAATACGCTTGTGTAAAAACGATGCAAAAGTACATCAAAAACATGTTATATAGCATGCTTTGTTGAAAAAAATACAGTTAAATAATGTTATATTTTCTTTAAGGTTGATTTACATGCAATTGCAGCTATCAATGCTCATGATTATGGGCAGCAATTCCCTCCTCCTGGGTGTGATGTACTGTGCTGTGAGGATGCTCAACTGGTGAGTATATTGAATACACCTTCAACGGTTCATCCGAATCATTTACAAGGTTGTGCCATTTTCCGGCTGGGATGAATATTGCGAAATCGTGCTCAACCCTCTCCTCAAAATTAAAAACACCTTCTTCGTCACCCATGTACATTATTCCGCTACCTGCCTCTACACGAAGAAACTGATCAATCTCAGGGTGCATCTCCTCACCTATATCACCACCAACAGGAATACTCATTACAGTCATCTGCATATTAGATCCTGTCCATATAGAGGTTCTGAAAGTTTCATTTTGCACAGTGTAGTCCTCGATATTAAATACAAATGGCTCTGGTCCGAAATCTCTGAATTCCACTTCTGCATAGGTCTCATGTACAGTAGATTCAACCTGATTTCGATCAGCTGTCTGTTGAGTACAGGAACCTAAAATTAATAATGTTCCGAGTAATAAAATCAATAATGTTTTCCTCATAATTACAATTTTTTTTTTAAGCACTAAAATAAAGCTGTATGTAGCTTAAATGCAGTTATTAGTTTTATTATCAATTAATTCAATAAAGATAATAAAAACTTTCGGTATCAAAAATTCAGTTAATAATTGAGAATATGAGGTTATCTGTAATTATGGTAAGACAATTATCTGCAAATTACGAAAATGGATTTCTGATCCTTCTGCTTCTAAACAGATGTATCCAATACTTTGTGATGAGTTGGTTATTCCGTTTACAAATTTCCCATTTACAGAAAGTTTTATATTTCCATCAACACAAACTACATCATAAGTATTCCATTCTTTCTTACCGAGAACTCTGTTTTCAACTGACATGCTTCTTTTTCCGCGCGGATTTTCTGGTACAATCTCAACTCCTCCAACACCAAACAGTTCTCCATGTACGTAGGCAATAGGAGGTTCTACACCATCACGAGTATTAAGTTTTACCCATTCTAAATCTAACATCTGTACTTCTACTCCATCGGGTAGACGGTTTTCATCCGGCTCTGCTTTACTCCATACAAAGGTCCCAGAGTTACCTCCTGCTTCCTGATGACTCCATTCAATATGCATGATAAAATTTTCATATTGATGTTCACTTCTGATGACACCGATTGGAATTCCTGTGCACTTTAAAATATCATCTTCGAGTTTCCAGGTCTCATCGTTTGTATTTACCTGATACCAATTTATGGGTTCAGCTTTGTGTAGTTCACCATTAAGTACATCCTTTAAATTAATAACTGTCCCAAATGATGTAACCAAATCCTGGGATGTTGCTTTTATGGGTATGGATATAAATACCATTAAAGCGTAGCAAAGTATAAAAAATTCTTTTTTCATGTTTATAATTTTAGGTAATAAATGGTCTTATCTTTTATTACAAAGATAAACAATTGAAACGATTGGTGAGTTTTAATTTGCTGTTAATTAGTAATATTATTGATACAGATACCTCTTTATGCTTTTCTTAGGAGTTTTCTCGAATTCATTTTCCATTATCTCAATACTGCTCAATCTTTCATACTTTGCAACAACTTTATTCAGTAAGCCTTTGTTGGTCTCCATTAACTCTATCAGTTTTTCAGCTGAAATATTGTCTGACTTTACGGCTTCTTTGTCGGGGTAAACAAGTGCTACTAATTTGTTCTCACGCAGAATTACTACACTATCAGAAATATAGGGAAGGTTATTTAAGCGGGATTCAATTTCTTCAGGGTATATGTTCTGACCATTGGCAGTTAGAATCATTGTTTTTAAACGTCCTTTTATAAATAGCCTGTTACCTCTCATGACTCCCAAATCTCCTGTTTTAAGCCAGCCGTCATCTGTGAATGCTGCTTTTGTAGCTTCTTCATTTCTATAGTAACCGATCATTACATTTTCTCCTCTGACCTGTATTTCACCAGGTATGTTTTCAGGGTCTTCGGAATCAATACGGGCTTCCATAATGTCTTTTAGAACTGAGCCGCATGAAGTTGGGATAAAATCTTTATTATTATCGTATGAAATCAAGGGAGCGCATTCTGTCATTCCATATCCAACTGTGAAAGGAAACCCCATTCTGTAGAAAAAAGATTCAACCTCTGCACTCAAGGCGGCTCCCCCAATAATTACCTCTCTGAAGTTTCCTCCAAGTGATTTTGTTAGCGATTTTTTGATTTTATTCAATATAAGACTGTCCACACCTTTTATCTTTAAGAGGAATTTGATGGTTGGCTGACTAATGATTGGCAATATCTTTTTCTTATATATTTTCTCAAAAATAAGAGGTACGGTAATAATAATATTAGGTTTGACTTCGTCTAATGCACTTATCAGATTTTGAGGTGTTGGTGATACACCAAGCAGTGTAATATGAACGCCTGTTGCAAGTGAGTATAGGAAATCAAATGCACATCCATAAACATGTGCCATTGGTAAGAAAGCCAGAATTCGTTCGCCTGGAAATAGAAGATTCAACTTTCCAGCATAGGTTATATTTCCTGCGAAATTATTTGCAGTAAGCATTACTCCTTTACTGAATCCTGTAGTTCCTGATGTGTAGTTGATGCAAACAACTTCGCTGTTGTCTACATTTGGATATTTTATATCCTCTTTTGTGAAGCTACCGGGATAGGTTTGCTGAAATAATGTGTCTATTGAGTTGACTATGTTCTTAGTCTTGTCTTCTTCACTTTTGAGCAATTTGAATGATGGTGATACAATTGAGGTGACTTTTATATTATCAGAATTGAGATTGTCCCATAGGGTTTTGTTTATAAAAAGCAGTTTTGAATTGGAATGATCTATAATTGATTCTATACTTTCTGGATTAAACTCGTGAAGTATTGGTACAATGACAGCTCCATATGTTATGGTTGCCATAAAAATTATCGACCAGGAGGAGTGGTTTTTACCGACCAGTGATATTTTATCACCTTTTTCAATACCAAGTTCTGAAAAAAGAAGATGAAATTTTGCAATTTCATGGGCTAATTCGCCATATGTATAAGATGCATCACCTTTGTAATCAGTTAATGCGGGTAGTTCCCAATTTTTTTTAAAACTGTTCTCGTATGTTTTAATTAAATTCTGCTCAATCATATTTTTCATTTAACTATTGCACACTTTTGCAAATCTTGTGCAAAAATAATCGGTAAATGTCTATTATCAAAGAAAAGATGGCAATAAATTGAGACAAAAATTGTAATTTTGCCGATTATGATCGATCATTCTATATTTCAAAATAAAACTGCTGCCTACTATACACTTGGATGTAAGTTGAATTTTGCCGAAACCTCGGCAATTGGCAGGCAATTGTACAATGCAGGAATTACTCGTGTACGAAAAGGCCAAAAGGCTGATATTTGTGTAATTAATACTTGTTCTGTAACTGAACTGGCAGATAAAAAAGGACGTCAGGCAATCAGAAAAGCAATTCATGAGAATCCAAATGCTTTTGTTGTGGTTACAGGATGCTATGCTCAGTTGAAACCAGATGATATTGCTGAGATAGAAGGAGTAGATTTAGTATTAGGGGCTGAACAAAAGCTCGACGTGGTTAAGTATCTCGATGACCTGAGAAAGAAGGATAAGGGAGAGGTTGTAACTTCTAAAACTCACAGAATAAGATCTTTTGTGCATTCTGTTTCTGCTGACGACCGAACACGATATTTCTTAAAGGTCCAGGATGGGTGTGATTATTTTTGTTCATTTTGTACTATACCTTTTGCCAGGGGCAGGAGCAGAAACGGATCAATTGCTGATTTGGTTAAGCAGGCTGAACAGGTAGTTCAGGAGGGTGGTAAAGAGATCGTATTAACAGGAGTAAATATTGGTGATTTTGGTCACACTACAAAAGAGAGTTTTATTGATCTTTTAAAGGAACTTGATAATGTTGAAGGTATTGAACGCTATAGAATATCTTCTATTGAACCTAATTTGCTGACAGATGAGATTATAGATTTTGTTGCAGAATCAAAAAGATTTGCACCTCATTTTCATATGCCTTTGCAGGCGGGTAGTGATGCTGTTTTATCGCTAATGAAGAGAAAATACGATACTGCTTTATTTCGTCATAAAATTGAGAAAATTAAAACTATTCTGCCTGATGCATTTATTGGGGTAGATGTAATTGTAGGTGTTAGAGGAGAAACTGATAACTACTTCGATGAGAGTAAGAACTTTATAAAATCACTTGATATATCTAAACTTCATGTCTTTACTTACTCTGAGCGCCCAGGTACTCAGGCTCTTAATATAGATTTTGCAGTGGATCCGAAAACAAAACATGCTCGTAGTAAAGCATTACTGGATATTTCAGATGAAAAACATAGGTGTTTTATGGAGTCGATGAAAGGTACCAGAAAGAAAGTTCTGTTCGAACATACAAAATATGGAAAAAGTATGCACGGATTCACAGAAAACTATATTAAACTTTACTCTAATTACGATCCAGCTAATATAAACAGGGTTATTGAAGTTGAAGTGGGAGAGTATGATGAGGACGAAATGGCAATGAAAGCAATTTTTTAATGGACGACGGTGAGCGAAATAAAAAAAGTATAGGTTATTCACTGCTGTATGCAGTGGCATATCTACATGCCCTTCTGCCATTTTCTGTTCTTTATTTGTTATCAGATATTTTATACTTTTTTATCTATTACATTATAAGATATCGTAGAAAGTTGGTGAGAAGGAATATTAAAAATTCTTTTTCCTTTGAAACTGAGAAGAGAATCATTAGTATTGAAAAAGAATTTTACCATCATCTATGTGACTATTTTGTAGAGACCATTAAAACACTTCATATCTCGGATGAAGAGATACGGAAAAGGATGAAGTTTGAAAATCCTGAGATGATTAACCGTCTTACTGCAAGCGGTAACTCATGTATTCTTAGTCTGGGACATTACTGCAACTGGGAATGGGTTACATCAATTGTAAATTATCTAACACCTGGAATAAAACAGGGATTGGTTTATAAAGAACTTCACTCTAAAGCATTTGACCACTTGTTTGTAAGGCTAAGAAGCAGCTTTAAGGCTATTCCGATTGAGATGCGTAGTGTATACAGAAAGCTTATTGAATCAAAGAATAAGGGGGAAACAGTGGTAGTAGGTTTTCTTTCAGATCAGCGCCCTCCAAAAAGCACTGGTCATTACTGGACTAGGTTTATGAATCAGGATACAGTTGTACAAACTGGTATGGAAAAAATTGCTAAACTACTTGGCTTTTCGATTGTTTATCTTGATATTACCAAAGTTAAAAGAGGTCACTATATTGGTAAGTTTTATGTTATTACTCCAGATGCTTCAAATGAGCCTGAATATGAGATAATGGAGCGATATATGAACAAACTGGAGGAAACAATAAAAAAAGATCCGGCATATTATCTTTGGTCACATAATAGGTGGAAATTTAAAAAAGAACCAGAGGAAAAACTATTGTCAGAAGTATATGAATTTGAATCATAATGTTAAGGCATCTGTAGTAATATTAAACTGGAATGGGAAAAGGCTTCTTGAGCAATTCCTTCCTATAGTCATTAAACATACTCAAAGTGATATAAGTAAGGTAATTGTTTCAGATAATGGGTCTACCGACGATTCAGTCAGGTTTATGAAAGAAAATTATCCGGAAATCCAACTTGTAACGCTTGATAAAAATTATGGATTTGCAGAAGGTTATAATAAAACATTACATCAGGTAAACTCTGAATATGTTGTTCTTCTGAATTCTGATGTTGAAACAACTGAAGGGTGGCTGCAAAATTTAATAACCTATATGGATAATCATCCGGAGGTAGCAGCTGTTCAGCCAAAGATTCTTTCATATAAAGAAAAATATAAATTTGAATATGCAGGTGCTTCAGGAGGATTTATAGATAGATATGGATATCCTTTTTGCAGAGGAAGAATCCTAGATAAAGTAGAGAATGATAAAGGGCAGTATGACAATGAGATACCTGTTTTTTGGGCTACCGGAGCATGTTTGTGTATAAGATTAAAAGATTATTTTGAGATGGGTGGATTGGATGGTAGTTTCTTTGCGCATATGGAAGAAATTGATCTTTGCTGGCGATTAAATGCAAGAGGGAGAAAAGTAATGTGTATTCCTTCATCTATTGTATATCATGTTGGAGGAGCCTCTTTGAGTAAGGATAATCCTAAAAAAATGTATCTCAATTTTCGTAACAATTTGCTGATGTTGTATAAGAATTTACCTAATAGATCCCTGCCTGGTACTTTTTTAGTAAGATTTGTTTTTGATATACTTGCATATTTTCATCTTATATTTAAAGGAGAATTTAAAAACGCATATGCCATTATTGAAGCTTATAGAGATTTCTTTAATATATTTAATTCATATAAGCAAAAAAGAATAGATAACCTTAAGAAAACCACACAAAAGAGTATAGCCACCCAATATAAAAGAAGTATATTGTTGAAATTTTATACTGGAAAGAAATTATTTAATTCTATAATCTGGAAATAATTTATTCAAAATTTAAACAAAGTGTTATCATTCTGCTTTTGGCCATAGAAATTGCATTAGCATACTTAAGCAGTTCTTGATCCTTTAGATCACTCCTCTCTTTATCCAGAATATCTATTAATCCGAAGCTAAATTTTAATTCCGGTGCAAGTTTGAACATGGGTAAATATAGATCACAACCCGTGCCAATTTCAATTCCAAAATCATTTTGTTTCAGTAAAATAGCAAGACCTTTATTACGTGACAATTCTATATTGCTATATCCACCTATAAGCAAATAAGGACGGAAATTATCAGTTCTTCGTGCTGATATTTTAATCTGAGCCGGAATTGAAATATAGTTGTTTCTAATTCTAGTACTGAACTCTTTACCTGAAATCTGCTCTTTAAATATGAATAGTTTATCACCTAAATGTAAAGTTGGTAATATCCTAAAGTTAAGGTAATTACTTATATAAATATCACCTATTAACCCAACAGCAAATCCTGGCGAGTATTTAGGAATCTCAGCAAACCACATTTCTCCATTATCATTAATGTTACCTGAATGTGTCAGTATCAGATCCTGAGCATTCAAGCCAATAGTGAAACCAAGGTGAAAAATTCTCCTGTCTGTATAAGGTAGATTTTGAAGTTTTCGGTACTGTGCATTGACACTTAAAGAAAGTGACAGTAACAATAAAATGGTTGCAATTTTAGTATTCATAGTGTTTAAACGATTTAGACTAAAAGATATTGTATTTTTTATATGGATACTTTATTCTAACAGATAAACTTAATATTCAATTGTAGTTATTGAGACCAGTTACAAATAACATAAAATAAATCATAAACATTTCTCTGATTAAATAAAAACAGTAACTTTGCAGAATATAAATTATTTTAATAACTAAACTTTTTATTTATTATGGCTTACGTAATAGACGACACTTGTATTGCTTGTGGAACATGTATCGATGAATGCCCCGTAGATGCAATCTCTGAAGGCGATATTTATGTAATCGACGCAGAAGTATGCACAGATTGTGGCGCTTGCGCTGATGTTTGTCCCACCGAGTCAATTCACCCGGCATAGATTACAAGTATTTAGAAATGAAGAAGCCGGTCATTGCTTGACCGGCTTCTTCATTTCTAAGGTAAATCACCTGAATAGATTACAAAAAAACTCCCTCGTAAGAGGGAGTTTTTAATTTATATAATCTTGTTATACTTATGCGTTAACAGAATTCATATGCGCGATAAGATCAAGCAGTTTTACTGAGAAAGCCCATTCGTTATCATACCATGAAAGTACCTTAACGAAGTTAGGACTCAACTGAATACCACCTTTTTCATCAAAGA
>NZ_JAQVHI010000016.1:0-43995 GCF_028696275.1 Lascolabacillus sp. | reverse complement strand
AATTCAACTTCAAAAATAAGGTTTGAGAAAGGTTTTATTGAACCTCTGTCCGAAGAACCGTAAGCTAAGTCATAAGGAATATAAAGTTTCCATTTTGAACCTACAGGCATAAGCTGAAGAGCTTCGGTCCATCCTGCAATAACCTGAGTTACTCCGAAAGTTGCAGGCTCACCTCTTTCAACGCTGCTGTCAAAAACAGTACCGTCGATAAGTGTTCCGTGATAATGAACTTTCACTCTGTCGGTATCTGTTGGGATTGCACCTTTTCCTTCTGTAAGAATTTCATACTGCAATCCGCTGGGCAGAGTAACCACTCCTTCTCTTGATCCATTTTCCGACATAAATGCATCACCCTGAGCAATTTCATCCTGATACTGTTCTTTAAGCTCTTCTTCCTGACGCTTCGTCTGTGCTTCCTGAGCTTTCTCCATTTCTGTCTGTATCAAATTATTTGCATCAAGTTTATTGATTGCAAGTTCCTGATTCTTCAATGTTGAGATCAGACCAGCAAGTAACTGATCACTATTTGCTTTTTGATCCGAGTTTTCACCATAGACCATAGAGTTAAACTGTGGCAGAAGCTGCTGTGAAAACTGTACACCTATACTTAATCCATGTGCATAGGGAGATTTTTCATCAAGACTAATAGCCTCTTTCATACCTTTGATGAATTCATTTAATCTTGGTCCGTTAACTTTATTAATTGAATCAATTTTTGCTGCCTTCTCTGCAAGTAAAGCAGCTTTTTCTGTTGAATCTGCCGCAGCGATCCTCAATTGATAATCATACTCAATGTCTGATGTACTTAAAAGAACACCAGCCTGCTCAAGAAATTGTGCTAATCCCTGATCAGCCATTGTAACTCCATAAGCATAAGAAACACTGTCAACAGAATTTTTCAAGGAGGTCTTTGGAGTAGATGCTCCTCCGCAGGAGATCATCATAACCGCCAAAACTGCTAATGCACTAAAAGTGCCTAAAATTGTTTTCTTCATTTTACTTAATATTATTATATGTATTCTTTTTACTATACAATTCCCAATAATTCCACGTCAAATATCAGAGTTGTATTTGGCTCAATTGAACCACCCGCTCCCTGCTTTCCATAGGCAAGATCTGAAGGAATATATAATCTCCATTTTGAGCCAACGGACATAAGCTGAAGTGCTTCAACCCATCCTTTTATGACCTGATTTACTCCAAAAACAGCCGGCTGACCACGCTGTACTGAGCTATCAAATACTGTACCATCAATAAGTGTACCATGGTAGTGGCATTTAACCTTGTCTGTAGCTTTGGGAATTGCACCATCACCTTCGTTAATTACTTCATATTGTAACCCGCTTGGTAATGTTACAACACCTTCTCGCTTTTTATTTTCTTCCAGGAAAGCTTTTCCTGCTTCCAGATTCTTATTCAGCATCTCGTCTTGTTGTTTGGTGAAATAGTCCTGTAATATCTGATTTGCTTCTTGTGGAGACATTGAAGGAGTTTTGTTATCCATGATCTCTGTGAAGGCTTTTACAAAGGAATCAACATCTATATTTTTGAGTCCTGAATTCATTAGGTTTGAGGCCATACTCATACCCAATGCATAACTTAATTTGTCCATTAATATATTTACTTTTCGAATTATCGTACAAAAGTACGATTTAAATTATAAATAGAGTATGTTTAACTCGTAAAATGTTTTGATCTTGGTATAAAAAGCTATATTTGAGGTAAAAAGAGGTAAAAAACTATGAAAAAGAGATTGGTGGTTCTAACTGGTGCAGGTATGAGCGCAGAAAGTGGTATCTCTACTTTCAGAGATTCTGGGGGACTGTGGGATAAATATCCAGTGGAACAGGTTGCAACTCCCGAAGGTTTCAGGGCAAATCCTGAATTGGTACTTAACTTTTATAATATCAGGAGACGTGAACTTCTTTCTGTGAAACCTAATGAGGGACATTATGGACTGGTGGACCTGGAAAAACATTTTGAAGTTAATATTATTACTCAAAACATTGATAATCTGCATGAACAGGCAGGTAGCTCATCTGTTATTCATCTTCATGGCGAATTGATGAAATCACGCTCTACGGCTGATGAGTCGCTAGTCTATGATATTGACCCTGAAAAATGTGAAATTCTTTTAGGTGATACATGCGAGAAGGGTTCTCAGTTACGTCCTCACATAGTTTGGTTTGGAGAGATGGTCCCTATGATGTCAGTCGCTGAAGAAATCACCCGTAAAGCTGATATATTTGTAATTATTGGCACTTCAATGAATGTTTATCCGGCAGCCGGTCTGCTTCATGACGTAAAGTATGACACCCCTGTTTATCTTATTGACCCTAAAGATGTAAATACCGGAAGAAGAGACATACATCATATCAGAATGGGAGCTTCAGAAGGTGTGAAGGAATTAAAGAAAATTCTGTTAACATAAATTGTACTTTAATGTTTCTTTCAACACTCTTTGTTCTTGGATTCTTTTATTTTAAAAGAAGATCATAAGAGCGAAGTAAGTATGAGGTGTGAGTAAGTACTTTTTGAGAGTGCTGTTTTTTTTGTATTTTTGATTTGAAATAGCGGCAACTAAGCCTGCTTAAATTAACTTGATTTGTAGCTTGTGGCAAAAAAAATAGCAGAAACACCAATGATGAAGCAGTTTGTTGAGATAAAGAGTCAACATCCCGACGCTATACTGCTTTTCAGAGTTGGTGATTTTTATGAGACTTTTTCGGATGATGCGATAACAGCATCTGAGATTTTAGGAATAACTCTAACCAGAAGAGCCAATGGTGCTGCACAGTTTGTAGAATTGGCCGGCTTCCCTCATCATGCTCTTGATACTTACTTGCCCAAACTTGTCAGGGCAGGGAAAAGGGTAGCAATTTGTGACCAGCTGGAGGACCCAAAGACAACTAAAAAACTGGTAAAACGGGGTATAACTGAACTGGTTACGCCGGGTGTATCGATAAATGACAATGTTCTAAACCATAAGGAGAATAATTTTCTCTGTGCGATTCACTTTACAAACAATCTTTTAGGTATATCATTCCTTGATATATCAACAGGAGAGTTTCTTACTACTGAAGGTAAAAAGGACAATATTGACAAACTGTTATCAAACTTCTCTCCTAAGGAAATTTTGATTGAGCATTCAAAAAAAAGGAAATTTGAGGAGATATTTGGTTCGGGATGGATGACCTCGGTTCTGGATGACTGGATTTTTACTGAAAATGCAGCTCGTGACAGACTATTGGCGCATTTTAAATCTGCGAGCCTTAAAGGTTTTGGTGTTGAGCAGCTTGAACAAGGTATCATAGCATCTGGAGCTATTTTACATTATATGGATATCACTCAGCATCCAAATATTGAACATATAACATCATTAACCAGAATTGAAGAGGAGAGATTTGTACGTCTTGATAAATTCACGGTAAGAAACCTGGAGCTGCTTTCTCCAATGAATGAAGGTGGTAAAAGTTTGCTGGATATCCTTGACAAGACTATATCTCCAATGGGATCGCGTCTTATGAGACGTTGGGTTGTTTTTCCACTAAAAGATGTTTTGCCAATTAATGATCGTTTAAATATAGTTGAGTACTTTTTTCGTGATCCTGAGTTGAAAAAGTTTCTTGCTCAACAGCTTTCTCTTATTGGAGATCTGGAAAGAATTATCTCTAAAGCGGCTGTTGGCAGAATTAATCCAAGAGAGGTGGTTCAGCTAAAAGTTGCACTGAATGCAATTGATCCTATCCAGCAGGCTTTTGCTGATTCTGACAATAGCAATCTAAGGGAGATGGGTGAATTATTGAATCCATGTCCGGTATTGAGAGAAAAGATAGAAAAGGAGATTGTTTCTGATCCTCCGGCTCTGATCAATAAGGGTGGATTTATAAGAAAAGGGATAAATAAGGATCTTGATGAACTCAGGGATATTGCTTTTTCGGGAAAGGATTATCTTCTGAAATTGCAGCAACGGGAGAGTGAAAGAACGGGAATACCTTCTCTTAAAATTGCATTTAATAATGTATTCGGATATTATATAGAGGTGCGAAATACTCATAAAAGTAAAGTGCCTGCAGATTGGACCAGAAAACAGACATTGGTTAGCGCTGAAAGATATATTACCGAGGAACTGAAAGTGTATGAGGAGAAGATTCTTGGTGCTGAAGAGAAGATAATAGCTCTGGAGAACAAAATATATACAGAGCTGGTTGAAAGTCTGATAGGTTATATTCCTGTTATTCAAAATAATGCAAATATAATTGCTCGTGCTGACTGCCTCCTTTCGTTTGCAAATGTGGCCGAGAGGTATAACTATATTCGTCCTGAGATTAATGAGAGCCTTGTTATTGATATAAAAAAAGGAAGACACCCTGTAATTGAAAGACAGCTTCCTGCAGATGAGCCTTATGTCTCTAATGATGTTTATCTGGATAATGATAATCAACAGATATTAATTATTACAGGACCAAACATGTCTGGTAAATCAGCTTTGCTCCGTCAAACTGCTCTGATTACTCTGATGGCTCAGATAGGATCGTTTGTACCTGCTGAGTCAGCAAAGATAGGTCTGGTTGATAAAATATTTACAAGGGTTGGCGCATCTGACAATATCTCGCTAGGAGAATCTACATTTATGGTGGAAATGAACGAGGCTGCCAATATTATGAATAATCTTTCTGACAGAAGCCTTGTACTTTTTGATGAGCTTGGCAGGGGTACAAGTACTTATGATGGGATATCAATTGCCTGGGCTATTGTAGAGTATATTCACGAGAATCCTAAAGCAAGAGCGAAGACTCTGTTTGCAACACATTATCATGAACTTAATGAGATGGAGAAGTCTTTTAAACGTATCAGGAATTTCAATGTATCGGTAAAAGAGATTGATAATAAAGTTATATTTCTTCGTAAACTGAAGTCCGGGGGAAGTGAGCACAGCTTTGGTATTCATGTTGCCAGGATGGCCGGTATGCCGCAAAGTATTACTAAAAGGGCAGATGCTATACTATCTCAGATGGAGAACTCAAACCGTAAAGGTGATATTAAAAAACCTATAAAGGATTTTGTGGAAAAACAGGAGGGGTATCAACTTAGTTTTTTCCAGCTTGACGACCCGATATTAAGTCAGGTAAGAGATGAGATAATCAATTTGGATGTGAACAATTTAACTCCAATCGATGCACTTAATAAGCTTAATGAAATAAAGAAGATTGTTAAAGGTAAATAAACATTATCTTGAAAGTATTTATAAATTTCATTAATCAATCACAAACAAAATGTAAAGTAATTTGTTTGAATTGTGAAAGAACCAGAACTAAAACTATTTTTTAACGAAAAAATTGACTTATGAAACTAAAAAAATTAATCTTTGCGGGACTGCTTATAGCAGCATTCACAACTACAACATTACAAGCCCAGAGTTATAATACGGCATTTGGTGTGCGTTTGGGATATGACAGCGGATTATCACTAAAACACTTCTTTGCACCTTCTAATGCAGGTGAGTTCATCCTTTCAGCTTCACCACGATGGTTTCAGCTGACAGGTCTTTATGAATATCAACAGCCTGTACCTAATGCACCGGGATTGGACTGGTATGTGGGTCTGGGTGCTCATATTGGAGGTATACACAAACATAAAGACAGTTATAATAGTGCGTTTTTGGTTGGAGCTGATCTGATTGGAGGTTTGGAATATATTTTCCCGAGTGCTCCTTTTAATATTTCTCTCGACTGGAAGCCATCTTTTAACTTCACAAACGATTATAATGATTACTGGTATAGCGGTTTTGCATTGAGTTTGCGATACACTTTCAGATAAAAGTCCTTTTAATGATTATAAAACCGCTTTCAGTTGAGAGCGGTTTTTTTTGTACTTTTGTGTATATGCATAAGACAGAAATAAACAACGAATTTAGTTTATTGGATCAGTTAAACCGGGCACAGCGAGCGGCCGTGGAGTTTTGTGATGGTCCTTCACTGGTGATAGCTGGAGCGGGATCGGGTAAGACACGTGTACTCACTCACAAAATTGCCTATCTGCTTGAATTGGGCTTACCTCCTTACTATATACTTGCACTTACTTTTACCAATAAAGCTGCACGGGAAATGAAATCACGTATTGCTGAACTTGTTGGAGAGAAAAAAGCAAGAAGCCTGTGGATGGGTACCTTTCATTCTATTTTCGCACGTATACTCCGCAAAGAAGCTGATTCAATAGGCTTTCAATCCAATTTCACTATTTTCGACTCGTCTGATTCACATAATCTGGTTAAGCTTATTATTAAAGATATGAATCTTGATGATAAGCAATACAGGCCAGGCCATGTTCACGGACAGATATCAAGAGCAAAGAACAGTTTGATTACTCCAACCATGTATGCAGCAAATACTGAAATTATTCAGTATGACAACAGAGCAAGACAGCCTCAGATTTTTGAGATATATAAGAGATACCAAAATCGCCTGCGCGCTGCCAACAGTATGGATTTTGATGATCTGCTGATGTATACTAACATACTGTTTCGTGATCATAAGGAAATTCTTGATAAATATCGTAATCAGTTTCAGTATATACTTGTAGATGAGTACCAGGACACCAATTTTGCTCAGCACCTGATAGTTAAACAACTTGCTGATGAGCATCATCGTGTGTGCGTAGTGGGTGATGATGCTCAAAGTATTTATTCGTTCCGTGGAGCAAATATTGATAATATATTAAATTTCAAATCCACCTTCCCTGAAACAAAGGTCTTTAAGCTTGAACAGAACTACCGTTCTACTCAAAATATAGTAAATGCAGCAAATAGCCTGATTAAGAAAAACACTGAGCAGATTGCCAAAGATGTGTTTTCTGAAAATGAGGTTGGCGAGAAAATGGAGGTAATCAGCACTTTTTCTGATTTTGAGGAGGGACTTGTTGTTGCAAACAAGATTGCAAGGATGCGGCTGGAGAACCATTCTGCATATAGTGATTTTGCTATTCTCTATCGAACTAATGCTCAATCGAGAATATTTGAAGATTCATTGAGAAAGAAAAATATTCCTTACAGGATTTATGGTGGCAAATCGTTCTATCAACGTAAAGAGATAAAAGATGTGATTGCCTATTTCAGGCTTATAGTAAATCCTTCTGATGAGGAGGCATTTCGTAGAATTATCAACTATCCTGCCAGGGGAATTGGGGATGTTACGGTTGGCAAAGTATCGTCTGCTGCGACACTTCATCAGAAAAGTTTATGGGAGATAATATCTACTCCTATTGATTATAATCTGAATGTGAATTCAGGAACACAGAAAAGACTTAAAGCTTTCTATGACCTCATATGTGAATTTATTGATAAAAATGAATCACTCAATGCATTTGAACTTGCTCAGGAGGTATTAAAAAAGTCAGGCATAGCACATGAAGCATATCAGGACCTTACACCTGAGGGAATGAGCCGCTCACAAAATATCCAAGAACTTCTTAATGCCATTAATGAGTTTGTATCTACAAGGCAGGAGCAAGGAGAAGAGGAGATCGGGTTAGTTGATTTCTTGTCAGAAGTTTCTCTGCTTACTGATCAGGATACTGATAAAGAAGAGGAGGCTGAAAAGGTTACTTTAATGACTGTTCACTCGGCAAAGGGTCTTGAGTTTAATAATGTGTTTGTAGTTGGTATGGAAGAAGATCTTTTCCCATCATCCATGACAAAATCAGAAATTAGAGGACTGGAAGAAGAGCGACGTCTTTTTTATGTTGCTATCACCCGTGCTAGAAAAACCTGCACAATTACATATGCCAGAAGCAGATTCAAAAATGGTCAGACAACTTCGGCTGTCGAAAGCAGGTTTCTGAGAGAGATTGATCCTGCTTATATCTATATGGAATCAAACAGCTCATTTAGTACCGCAACAACAGATAAGGCTGTTGATTTCTGGGGTACGATGCGTGAACAAAGACTGCAACGAGAGAGCAGGACTGATAAAAACATATACTCAGAAAGATCTGACAGGAGCTCATTCAAAGCCGGCCCTAGTACAGGGAGACTAGTTTCTGTACATAACAGCTCATCTTCTATGCCATTATCAAAAGAGGCAAAGGAGCTTGAGGAGGGAGATATAATTGAACATGAAAGATTCGGTCAAGGGGAAGTTACATCTATCGAGATGAGTGGAAATGACCGCCGGGCGATAGTTGAGTTTGAGTCTGCAGGCAGAAAACAGCTGCTGCTTAAGTTCGCAAAATTTAAAATAATAGGGAAAAAGTGAAATAGTCACCTTTTCCCCCCAAATAAAGAAAAACCTAATATCAATAAAGTAGATTAAAGTTCCAAGAGAGCTTTCTCACTATTGCTTCCCCCGAATAGAATATCAGTTGGATTCTCCAGAAGCTCTTTAATTCTTAATAAAAAGCCTACCGAGTCTTTTCCATCAATAACTCTATGGTCATAAGACAATGCAACATACATCATTGGGCGTATAACAACTTGTCCGTCGATCGCTACTGGTCGTTCTATTATATTATGCATACCTAGTATAGCCGACTGTGGCGGATTGATCAGAGGTGTTGACATCATGGATCCAAAAACTCCTCCATTTGTTATTGTAAAAGTACCTCCTGTCATTTCAGGAATAGATAGTTTGCCACTTCGGGCTTTTCCGGCCAGATCAGCGATTGCTTTCTCAATCTCAGCTAAACCAAGACTTTCCACATTGCGTACTACAGGAACCATTAAGCCTTTTGGTGCACTTACTGCAACTGAGATGTCAGTATAATCAAATGTTATAAGATTCTCTCCATCTAACATACTGTTTACATTTGGATGTTCAAGAAGTGCTACCGATGCTGCTTTCATGAAAAAAGACATGATACCAAGTTTTATACCATATTTATCTGTAAACTTGGCCTGATTTCTCTTCCTGATATCCATTATAGGCTTCATATCCACCTCATTGAAGGTGGTTAGCATTGCAGTCTCATTCTTTACTGAAACCAAACGTTCGCTTAGTTTTCTGCGTAAAGAACTTAACCTTTCTGTTTTTGACTCTCTGCTTGCTTGCCTCTTTAACCCGGATGTTAGGGGCTGAGATGTAGCTTCTGTATTATCTTTTGCATTTAATACAGCTTCAACATCTTCTCTTTTTAAACGTTTAAGTCCATTTATTACATCCTCAACCGACAACTCATACTTATCCATTACCTTTTGTGCCAAAGGAGTAATTTTCACCTTTCCTAAATCAGATTGATCAGGAGCTTCACTTTTTTTCGTTTCCGGTTCGGAAGAAATTGCACTCACAGTTAATTTATCCTTTTCGGGAGTTTCTCCAGTCTCTTTGGATTTTACTACTTTAGATGAATCTTCCGTAACAACCGCTTTTACTGAATCAGAAGTCGCTTTTGTACTACCCGGTTCAGGAGAAACAGAGGCTGCAGCAGAGGGTTGTATTGAAGTGTCAATTGTACATGCAACTGAACCTACTTCGAGCATATCCCCTTCCTTTGCTTTAAATGATATCTTACCTGATTCATATGCAACAAGCATAAGAGTTGCTTTGTCTGATTCAAGTTCCGCGATTTCGGTATCTTTTGCAACAATAGCACCATCTTCAACAAGCCAATGGAAAAGCTCTACATGTGTGATTGATTCACCGGGACTGGGGATTTTAACTTCTATAATTGCCATTATTTGGTTTTAGTTTAAATGAGACTAAATATTCTAATGATTTTAATTTAACTCATTATCATGTTACTTTGTTTAAAATTTAAATATTCGCTCCATAATTTATTCAAAAACCTTATCAATGATTTTTGCCTGATTGATTTTATGAAGTGCTGTTAATCCTTCAGCTGTAACCCCGCTTGCAGGCCTGCTTATCACCTGGATATTCTTATCCTCCAGCCTCTGTTTAACATAAAGAGATGCTCCCATGTTTAACGGCTCCTCTTGTACCCATACAAGCTCTGTATCTTCTGGATAGCTATTGATCAGATCTCTAATCTGTTTTTCCGGAAATGGATACAGCTGCTCCAGACGTATAATTGATACATCTCCTGAATTCTTTTCACGACGGGCGTCCTTTAGTTCATAGTAGATTTTGCCGGTACAGAGAATGAGTCTCTTGATTTCAGACTTAGATTGTAACTCTGTATCCTCTATTACTTCCATAAATCGACCTTCTGTGAAGTCTGAAATTGAAGATGTACACTCAGGATGTCTCAACAAGCTCTTTGGAGTAAATACTATAAGAGGAATTCTGAAATCACGATACATTTGCCGGCGTATTACATGAAATAGATTTGCAGGAGTGGTGCAATTGACCACCTGCATATTATTATTACCGCAAAGTGCGAGGAAACGCTCCATTCTTCCGCTTGAGTGCTCTGCCCCCTGCCCTTCATAACCATGAGGTAAAAACATTACCAGTCCTGATTTTAGACCCCATTTTTCCTGTGCTGAACATATATACTGATCTACTATAACCTGTCCGACATTATAAAAATCTCCAAATTGAGCTTCCCATATAGTCAGACCATCCGGAAATGCAAGTGAGTAGCCATATTCAAATCCAAGTATACCATATTCACTTAACATAGAGTTGTATACTCTTACAGGAGCCTGCTCGCCACCCAGGTTTTTCAATGGAAAATATTTTTCTGTACCCTCATCTTCAGTAACTATTTCTGCATGACGATGAGAAAATGTGCCTCTTTCTGAGTCCTGACCACTTAAGCGAACCGGAATCATCTCTTTTGCAAGTGTAGCATAAGCCATTAACTCACCCATTGCCCAATCATAAGAATTGGCCTCTATCATGGAGGCACGTTGAGAAAAGAGTCTGGTTGTCTTATTGAAAAACTGTCTGTCGCCTGGTAAAGTTGTAATGCGTTTTGCCAGATCCAGGAATAGTTCACGTGACACTTTTGTGTTTACCTCTTTTTCGAAGTCTTGTGGTGCCGGTAGACGTAAATGACTGTTTTTATCTGACAAAAAAGGTTGGAAATTTAACTTGTTCGACTTTAAAGAGTCTTCATAAGATTTATCGAGTTTTCTGTGAAAGTCGGATACCATTTTGTCAAAAACTGCTCCTTCAACTACTTTTTCTGATATAAGCCTATCTGCATAGATATCTCTGGGATTCTTATGTTTGGCTATAATATCATATAACTCAGGTTGAGTGAAACGTGGCTCATCCCCCTCATTATGACCATATTTTCTGTATGATAGCAGATCGATAAAAACATCTGTATTGAACTCCTGGCGAAATTCAAGAGCTAATTTAGCTACAAAAACCATTGCTTCAGGATCATCTCCATTAACATGAAATACAGGCGATTGTGTAACTTTTGCAACGTCTGTACAGTATGTACTTGATCTTGCCTGCAGGTAGCTGGTTGTAAACCCTACCTGGTTATTAATAACAATATGAATTGTACCTCCAGTTTTATAACCTCCAAGCCTTGAAAATTGTATAGTTTCATAAACTACACCTTGTCCTGCAATTGCAGCATCTCCGTGAACTACAATTGGCAATACCTCATCATAGTTCAAATTATGATCGTTCTCAAGTTTAGCACGTGCTATTCCCTGAACAACCGGACCAACTGCTTCAAGATGTGAGGGGTTTGGAGCAAGGTTCATAGAGATTTTACGTCCTTCATAATCAATAGTATTACTATATCCAAGATGATATTTAACATCACCATATTTTATCTCTTCATCATAATTTTGTGCATTGAATTCACGAAATACCTGTGAGTATGGCTTTTTCATAATATTGGTAAGCACATTTAATCTTCCACGATGTGCCATCCCAATTACAATGTCATTTACATTATAGTCTCCTCCTCTGGAAATAATAGCTTCAAGTGCAGGTATAATGGATTCTGATCCTTCAAGAGAAAAACGCTTTTGTCCAACAAACTTTTTGTGCATATAATCCTCAAAGCCTGAAGCCTCTATCAGTAAACTAAGGATATGCAATTTCTTTTCATTAGGCAAATCCTCCCTGTTCCTTGAGCTCTCCATCTTCTCCTGAAGCCATTTCACTTTATCAGGATTAGTCATGTATCGATACTCTACACCTATAGAGGCACAATAGGTCTCTTCAAGTAGAGTAATTATATCACGTAGGGTTGCTCTGCCAAGACCAACTTCTTTACCTGCTTCAAAGACTAAATCCAGATCTTTCTCAGAAAGATCAAAGTTTTCTATTGCAAGTGTAGGAGTGTAGCTCCTTCTGGCTCTAACAGGATTGGTTTTGGTAAACAGATGTCCTCTTCTTCGGTAAGCTGTAATAAGACGCATTACATTCAACTCTTTGGGGGAATGCTCTATACCACCATTTTTTTCATTTGGTATTAAAGGGAAGCGGTTTGTAGCTAAGTCAAAGCCTTGAAAAAAATAACGAAAACTTTCATCAACACTTTCAGGCGCTTCTTTGTATTTTTTGTACAAATCTTCTATTGCTTCGATCTCCATAGAATCGAATTCATTTCCGGTATTCATTGGTAAATAAATATTTATTTATATATAAATAGTAAAGGAGGTGAAATTGTTCATTAAAAACAACTAATAGATATAAATTCAATGATAGTTAGATAAATTCAATGATTATTAGACGAAAAAATCGTATATTTGACATTCCAAATAAACTTATCAGTTAAGTAATTAACAAGACAATTAATAAATTTCAAATTTCATGACTAAAAGCGCTTTACAAATTGCGAGGACTAATTATGTCCCTAAAATGCCTGAGGGTCTTAAAGGCAATGTAAAAATAGCAGAAGGTGCTGCTACTGAGTCTGTGGCTGACCAGAAAGAGATAAAGGAGTTATTCCCTAACACATACGGTCTACCAATTGTAACTTTTAAACAGGCAGAGGGCGAAATCGGCGCTTCGGATCCTGTTAATGTAGGTGTTATACTATCGGGAGGACAAGCTCCGGGAGGACATAATGTTATTGCCGGAATTTTTGATGGAATAAAACGTATACACAAAGACAGCAAATTATATGGTTTTATTCTTGGACCTTCCGGTTTAATAGATCATCAGTATAAGGAATTGACAAGCGAGATAATAGATGAATACAGGAATACAGGAGGTTTTGACATTATTGGATCCGGACGTACTAAGCTTGAAACAAAAGAACAGTTCGACAAGGGTCTGATAATTCTTAAGAAACTTGACATAAAAGCACTTGTGATTATTGGAGGAGATGACTCTAATACTAATGCATGTGTATTAGCTGAATACTACAAATCTATTAATGCAGGTGTTCAAGTGCTTGGATGCCCAAAAACAATTGATGGTGACCTGAAAAATGATCAGATTGAAACATCTTTCGGTTTTGATACTGCTTGTAAAGTATATTCTGAATTAATTGGGAATATTCAGCGCGACTGTAACTCAGCACGAAAATATTGGCACTTCATTAAAGTAATGGGGCGATCTGCGTCTCATATCGCATTAGAATGTGCACTTCAGACTCACCCTAATGTTTGTATTATTTCAGAAGAAGTTGAGCAGAAAGGCTTGTCTCTTGATGATATTATTGAATATATAGCCGGTGTCATCGCAAAAAGAGCAGAGAATGGCTTAAACTTCGGTACTGTTATTATTCCTGAAGGTTTAATTGAATTCATCCCGGCGATGAAAAACCTTATTAGCGAACTTAATGATTTCCTCGCTCATAATCAGGAAGAGTTCGACCTTGTACGTCGTTCAGGTAAGCGTGAATATATTATCAGTAAATTATCTCCTGAAAACTCAGAGATATATGCAAGTCTGCCGGAAACTGTAGCTCGTCAGCTTACACTTGACCGCGACCCACATGGTAATGTACAGGTATCTCTTATTGAAACAGAGAAACTGCTTACTGAGATGGTTAGTAAAAAACTTAGCGATTGGGCAAAAGAAGGTAAATATAAAGGTAAATTTGCCAGCATCACTCATTTCTTTGGATATGAAGGCCGTTGCGCAGCTCCTTCAAACTATGATGCCGACTATTGCTATTCATTAGGATATACAGCATCAATGCTTGTAGCATCTGGTAAAACAGGTTATATGTCATCTGTGAAAAATACTACAGCACCTGCAGCTGAATGGGTAGCCGGTGGTGTTCCAATCACTATGATGCTTAATCTTGAACGTCGTCATGGAGAAATGAAGCCTGTAATTCAAAAAGCTTTAGTGAAGCTTGATGGCGCTCCTTTCTTATATTATAAAGAAAAGCGTGAAGAGTGGGCAATTCATACTGATTACGTATATCCTGGTCCAATACAGTACTTTGGTCCTACAGAAGTATGTGATCAACCAAGTAAAACATTACAATTGGAACAGACAGGAAAAATTACTTTCTAATATATATATATAAGTATATTTAAATAATTAGGGCCGCCCCTCACGGGACGGCCCTTTTATTTATTCACTTTGAAAATTTATTCCACATAAATATCGAATCAGAAGAACCTATATCTGTTATCCTCAACTCCCAGCTTACTCTTAAGAGTTTCTAATGCCTGCATTTGTAATCTGTAAGCATTATTATTCAACAGTGATTCTTTCTGCTCTTTGTCGTTATATTCCGCACTTCCTTCAGAACGATCAATAACTTTCGTAACAAATACACCCATATTACCTTCCATAGGTCCTACAACTGTATTAAGAGGCGCAAATGATGACACAGCGTTGATAACAGGCTCATATCCCAAACCAACTATATTCTGTGTTGTAAAGTTTACAAATCTAACTGAATCAACTCTTGAATTCATAGCTTCAGCATAATCTTCTATAGACGCAATGTTCTGCTGTTCTAAATCAGCTATTATTTTGTCAGCCTTTTTCTTATTGATTAACTGCGTTCTGATAATGTCAGCAACTTCTGAAATTGGAGTAGTACCTGACGGAATAACTTCATCTACTCTTGCAACTATTCTTAAATTTGTAAGATCAAATTTTCTGACTGCACCAATCTCCTTCTGATTAACAGCCCATGAAATTACCTGGCGAGAACCTGATATTTGTCCCAAAGAAAAATCATTAGCAGAGAACGACATATTCGGAATGACCATATATCCTGCTTCAGTTGCCAATTGATTGAAGTTTTGTTTAATATCTTCTTTTGAGACAAATTGATTTAACTCGTTATCTATATTATTTGATGTTTTCTCACTAGGCAATACAGGCATATTTATTACTGCAAGCTTGAATTTATTCACAGGTTTTGTTTTTTGTTCTACCTGGAAGATTACTTGCTGTCCTGGCAATGATATCCTAACAGGCTCACCTACCGGTGCATTGAACGCGGCATCAACCATCTCTTTACCAAAAGGAAGAAGATCAATTTCTCTTGCCCATCCCACATCACCTCCGTTAGAACCGGGATTCAGACTATTAGCCACATTTGCAAACGATTCGCCGTTTTTAATAGAGTTATAAATACTATCAACAAATTGTGTTATCACTGAATCTTGTCCTACCATTGTAGATGTTGGTACAGCCATCATACTTAGATATACTGAGTCAGGTGCAACAGTTTTATCAACAAGCTTATAAAGCTGGAATGAATCACCCTCACGTACTGGTCCATATATATCAGAAATATTTGCTGTTCTGGCAAAGTCAAGTTGAGAAGGTGTAAGCAATCTTTCACCCATAAATACATCGCGATATGGGATATCTGAATAATCAGCAACAACAGTTGCAGGATTTACAGCTGATTGTAACTGTTCAAAAGCAGTATGTGACTGTTGCTCTATTGCAGCAAAATCCTCATCACTTGGAACAATCTCTTTAGTAAAATATGATATCTTTACAATTGGAGCTTCAAGCTTAAACGATTTCTTATTTTTATTATAGAAATCTCTAATTTCCTTATCAGTTACTGTTACACTAGAATCAGGTACAGTAAAATAGCTCTTCATAACATATTCGATCTCAGCATTCTGTTGTGATAAATCGAATGTTCTCTTAGCCTCTAAATCATTAACTATAACTGAATTGGAAAGCAGAGAGATATACTTTTCTTCAAGACGTTGTGTTTTAATCATATTCTCAATGAACAGCCATAATGATTTATACTGATCCACTAAAGCTTGTTCCTGAGGATTTGGGTTTGGAGTATTGATAACATTTAAAAACTCGACTAATGCTGTACGGCTGAATATTCCAGTCTGGGGATCCACGAAAAATGGTAACTGTTGTAAAATAGGTGAAACAGACTGACCATATACAAGATCATTTATCTCTTCCTTTGTTACTACTAATCCAAGATCATCAGCCTGATCTTTAAGCAATCTGTCGCGAACCATTTGCTGATAAACTGCCTCACGAATCTGTAATGAAATGTTTTCATCTAGTGAAGATTGTCCGCTGATCATTTTTTGGAATTCCTCAAATTCAGTTATCTTGTTTGAGTATTCTTGTGTTGTTATAACTTCTCCATTAACAACAAAAGCTCTATCCCTTGCTTTTCCTACAAGCAATGATCCGGAACTGAAAAGGTCTCCTAACACAAAGGCTAGCAGTGCTACACCTATAACAATGACCAGCAGCGGTCCTTTATTTCTGATGTTTTGTAAAGTTGCCATCTAAAATCTATTAGTCTGTTTCAATTAACGTTAAAAAATATTTTTATTCAAATCAGGGCACGAAGTTAGTAAAAATAAAGTAGATAACTATATTATTTTTGTCTAAAAAACCACATTTTATTAATTATACTGAAGTTTCAATCTCTTTGCTATTGTCAGTTATCAGGCGGACTACCTCAATTTTACGATCTGTAACTTTCAATATCTTGAAATTATAATCACCTATAACTACATTTTCATAAGTTTTAGGAAAACGCTGAGTATGGTGAAGAAGGTATCCTGCAACTGTTGAGTATTCATCTGACTCAGGTATCTCCAGTCCATAAACCTCGTTGAGATGGTCGATTTCTACGCGTCCCGAAAGTACATACTGACCTTTTGACTCCTTTTTAACAAATTTAGATTTAATGTCATATTCATCCTCGATTTCTCCAAAAATCTCTTCTACAAGATCTTCCATAGTTACAATACCTGAAGTACCCCCAAATTCGTCCACAACAACCGCAATACTTTTACGCTGTAGCATCAGTTCACTCATGAGTTTGCTAGCCTGCATACTTTCTGGAACAAATGAAATAGAAGCAATTTTTTTAGTCCAGTCTTTCGGATTTGTGAAAATCTCCCACATATGAATATACCCTGCAATATCATCAATATCCTCCTTAAATACCAGTATCCTGGAAATGCCGGTCTCAATAAACTTATCTTTTAGAGTATCAATATCTGTATCAATACTAACAGCTACTATATCAGCTCTTGGAACCATACAATCCCTCAGTTTCATCGAGCTGAAATCCAAGGCATTCCTGAATATCTTTACTTCTGAATCCATTTCGCTGATTCTGGAAGGATCATCTATATTTTTTTTCACGAAAGTGTCCAGATCCACTCTGCTGAATGTTTGATCAACAGGCTGAATAAATTTCAAACCAAACAATCTCAGTATTCCTTCAGAAATAAAAATAAAAATATATGCGATCGGAAAAAGCAAGATAAAGAAGAAAAATGATGGTATTGCAAAAGCCTTTATCCATGAACTTGGGTTAATCTTGAATAATGTTCTAGGTATAAGCTCATTAGATATAAGAATAATAAAAGTGGCAAATAAAATTATAAGAATAATACTGATCCAATCCTGAACAAAATAGTTTCTAAAAAAAATCCCGGTAATAAGTATTGTAAAATATACAAACAGGACTAGAGATATAACTTTACCAATTATCAATGTTGCTAAAAATTCTCGGGAATTTCCATAGATTGAATTTAGCATAAAATTATAAACCCCTTTATTTTTCCTGGTAATAGCAAACTGAAGCTTATCTGTTGCAACAAAAGCCATATCTATACCTGAAAAGAATATCGACAAGATAAGAAATGTAATCCACAATACTATTTCTAAAGATATTGTCATCTCTTTATTCCATTAATATAATTGCTTCCTGATCACCAATTTTATTAATATTTGCAGTAGAATCAGTTTTCTCAATTTCAAGAGAGTCTGTTGGTACTGAAGGTTTGTCAACAAAAGGAAGTTTTCCATCGTGAGGCCGAAAAATCCTATAATCAGTCATCTGTTCATTTGACTCAAATCCATAACCTTTAAGTTGTGAATCTTTTCGTTTAATCTCGATATAAGTATTAGAGTAAACCTTTCCATTCTCCATATCCCAAAAGAGTTCTTCACTATTAAACTCTTCACCCTGCATATTCTGAACATGAACGTTACTTCTCAATCTCCATAACTTTTTATCATCAAAGTACCAGGCAGTATCCGCCTCTACTGTAGCTTCAGTAGTAAAATCGGGAGTAAACCTTTCTAAGTATAGACCTTTTGGAAAAAACTGATACGGCTCCTTAGCCTTATCAAATACCATCCATACATCGTAAGAGATTTTATAGCGAGTTACACCTGAGTCTGAAAGCAACTGATATGCAGAGTCAGTAATCATTGTAGGTATTACCTCAGGATCATACTTAAAATCAACAAGATTGTCATTACCATTCTTACAGGAGACGAAATAAAGCAGCATAACAACCAGCCAAAGGGTGGTTGTTATGCGCCTAAATTTTGATATGTTGTGTTGTAACTTCAACACTATATAGATATTTATCTAAGTCTTACTGTAGTATTTTCTCCAATCCAACCAGGAATGAATACTGTTTCACCAGTTTTATAACCCATCATAAATGCAGTCTCAGTATCCAGGAACCTTGCAGAGTAGCTGCTGATAAGGCTATTTGCTTTACTTGCTACACTTGGATCAACTGATCTTGCTTTTTGCAGTTTGTCTACAGCTGCACAGTATACCAAGCCTGCTTTTTCGGTCTCGGGGAAAATATTATTTGCTGAACTTGCATACAACTGAGCTACCAGTATATAAGCATCTCCATTGTTTGGATTATATTCCAGTGCATCATATGCAGCCTGTCTTGCTCTTGCAAAATTGCGCTGGTTTGAGAAGATACTTGCAAGTTGCAACATATACTCTGAAGCTCTAACTTTGTCAGTTTCCAAATTTGCTGCCTCACTGTAATATTTAACTGCTGTTTCGTAGTCTTTATCTCTCAGACTCTTGTTTGCAAGACCTAAAGCAGCATTAGCTGATGGCTCCAGCTTATGCAGATATTCTGAAACAGTAAAATACAAATCAGAATCATTACAACCGATAGAACCCAAAGCATTTACAACTTCACTGAGAAATTCTTTATTAGTTTTGTTAGGTTCCACTTTATCTGCATAATATTCAGTAAGTGTTTTGCAATCTCCTGCTCCACTATTAACAAACGCAGTTTGTATACCTTCCTGAACTATTCCTAAATAGTCAGCACTTCCCTGATCATTAGCAGCTTTTGCATTAGCAATAGCTTTTTCTATATAATCCATTACATTAAAGTAGTCAGAAATATACTGATCCTTTAAAGAATTATCGTTCAGATAAAGACTCAAAGAAGAAAGCATATAATATGAGTAAGCATCAAGAGGATACATTTTATCTTTCAACCCATTTACAGATTCATTTAACCATTCATAAATCTGTTTCTGATCTGCCTGATCACCCATTAATTCCATATAATCATATGTTTTATATGCAATTATTGTCTCTTTCGGATCATCTTTACCAAAATAGGTTATCCTCTTATCATATATTTCCAGAGTCTTATCGAGGTACTCTTTTTTCTTTGCAGCATCAGTCTCTTTCTCATAAAGAGCTTTGAAAATTCTGGGACCGTAAATAAATGTATTCTTACTTGCGGCTGGACAGTTTTCGTAAACTGATGACCATGGTATCAAAGCAGATTCATAAGCTTCAGCTTTAGCTGCAGTTTGCATCAAACTTAGATTAACACGACAATTTACGCTGTCCTCTCCATGACCAAAAGGCGCGTTCACAGGATCGTATCCCGCTTTTTGGGCAATTGCTCCGGCTATTACTGCTATAGCCAAAAAACCAGTTAATAATAATTTTCTCATATTGTTTGATATTTATTGTTGTTGTTTTATTACTGCAACTTGGACAAAATGTTAAAAGAATGGTTTAATATGATTCTTTTTGTCATTTTCCCATTTAATATTCAGTTAATTATATTTTAAACAGTTGCCGAAGTTAAAAAAATAATTCTAAAAACCTGGCAATTTTAATTATTCAAACTGTCGTTTGAAGAACCAAAGTTCATTAACATTCATATTTACAGATATTTTGAACATATCCTGACCCACCATAAATTGGCTATTTGGATCCTGTCTGGAATATCCGAAACCTATATTTAACATAGATAAATGTCCAGTTCTTAAATCGTGAAATGGTAATCCAAGTCCAATATTTATGCCATATTCATTATAACTACCCATTCCTATATTCTGACTGCTTTCGGGATTACTTACACTTACATTAATATAAGAGTTTGAGTATGATATACCTCCCCTGAAGCGTATACGGTTAAAAAAGTTCTGACTATAGGGATCTATCACATACTCTGCACCGGCATTTATACGATAAAGATCGTTATACCTGTTATTGTCCGTCAATCCATCGAGCTGACTTGAATACGCTGAATTCTTCCATAATTGGTATGTTCCATCTACTCCAACTAAAAAATTCTCAGTCTGATAGGTCAACCCTGCTCCAAAAGTCTGTGGAATTTGAAAACCCTCTCCACTCAATGTATCACTACTGATAATTTGAACAGGCTCTAGATCTGGACTTTGATAAGGATCAGAAGTATAGTTCATTACTGAAGAATAGACATCAGCTTTTGTTGTTATTTGAGGAGAATAAACAGCCCCAAAGGTAATCGATTTAGTATTGCTGATATTATAGGAGTATTGAAGTCCCAAATCATATTTCAATTCACGAATCGAGAATCTGTTTTTACCTTCACTGATTAGTGCATTACTCGTAACAGGAGTACTTATCCTGCTATGCGAAAAATTACCAAAAAGATATGATACATTTGCTCCTATTGATAAACTTTTGAAAGGTTCCCATGCAGCACCGAAGTAAACCTGGCTTAGGCCGCCTGTTCCTCTGTATGTTTCTAAGTATTGAATATCAGACAATGAACGTCTGTTTCCAAAATTATATCCCACCTTTGAGTATGGCAGTAAACCCACACTTCCCCCCATATTACGGAATAACGGGAATTGGAGTGCTATATAATCAAGATTTCCATTATAGAAATCGCGACTGTTTACCCCATCGCTCATACTGGATAGTTGAGCTGATACCCCTAAATCGAAAATAAAAGTTAAAGAGTCAAGTTCTGAGTAAGAAGCAGGATTTCCTGGATTAACCTGCTGGCTTCTGCGCAAACCATAGCTGATACCACCCATTGCTTCTGAAGCACCCAAAGCTGGGTTAGACAGAACACCAAATCCATATCTCCCATATGGGGAATTGGAACCTACCTGTTGTGCTAAAATCACTGTGGTAATCGTAAGAAAAGCGATCAGTAAAGGGAAACGTTTTTTCTTAATATTCATTTGTTTAGGTATATCAACCAGCCTCGGTCACTTAGTTTCATAAAAAAATTTGTGGTTACAAAGATGACATATTTTTATGATGTCACCAACAAAACCTTAACAACATCCTGTTAAAAAGATTAAAGTTTAATGATTATAAACTTTTTACACTCAAGTATGATATGATTTTTCGCTATAGGATTAACCCTTTTTATATCCGTTATATGATACTATCTCATTAATTTGCTTTCTCTTTTTTTCTCTTAAGGACTGAGTGCTATATCCAATTGTTATATCCAGCCAAACTCTTTTTGAGTCTGGAATTGAAAGTATCTCACGCATTGCTGGCTCGTTAAACCATCCAAGAATACATGAGCCCAATCCTTCTGCATGAGCTGCTAAAACTATATGTGCTGCAATAACACCCAAATCCATCTGTGCATAATCTTTCTGTTTCACCCATCCGCCAATGCCTGAAGATAGGTTTACTTTTTCCTCAACCAGTACTAAATGCACGGGAGCCTGTTTAGTAAAATGATTCATACCCAGAGCTCGGGCAGAAGTGGCATCAGCCACCCTGTTCTTTATTACCGGATCATCAACAACAATAATATGCCAAGGCTGAGCATTACAAGCAGAAGGAGACAATCTGGCCGTCTCTAAAATACGTTCAATTTTCTCCTTTTCTACCGGTCGGTTTGTGTCATATGCACGAACACTCTGACGTGAAGAGACAAATTCAAGAAAATCAATACTATCCATATTTGTCATTTTTCAACGCTAAGTTATTATTGCTCTATATTAAGATTGAGCAAACGGCTAATATACTTTCCAATTATATCAAATTCAAGATTCACTACACTTCCCACTTTAATTTGATGAAAATTTGTATGTTCGTAAGTGTATGGAATTATAGCAACTTTAAAACTGTTATCAGTAGGCTCAACCACAGTTAAACTTACACCATTTACAGTTACAGAACCTTTATCAACAGTCATATAACCCTTAGCGGCCTTCTCTTTATCAAACTCATATTCAAAAGTAAAGTACCAGCTTCCACCAACCTCTGTCACATCTTTACAAATAGCAGTCTGATCTACATGCCCCTGTACGATATGTCCATCAAGTCGGCCATTCATCATCATACTGCGCTCCAGGTTAACTTTACTACCAACTTCAAGCAGACCAAGGTTTGAAATATCTAAAGTCTCCTTTATAGCTGTCACAGTATAAACGTCACCATCAATAGAAACAACAGTCAGGCATACCCCATTATGAGATATGCTCTGATCAATTTTCAATTCATTTGTAAAAGAACATTTCAGAGATATATTAAGGTTAGATTGATCTTTTTCCAATGCAACAACAGTTGCAGCCTCTTCAACTATTCCAGAAAACATATTAAAAAACAGATTTATTTTATTAGTAAATTATCCCATATTTTTATCTACCAGATAGAAGCACGCTCTTCTGCCGGTACATACATAGGATCCTCAGAATCTATACCAAATGCTTCATACCATGCTTCAATATGAGGTAAAGCTCCATCAACCCTCCATTTTCCAAGAGAGTGCGGATCGATTTGAGTGAGCCTTAGAATCTCAGCATCGCGAACATTTCCTGCCCAAAGTCCGGCATAACTTAAAAAGAAACGTTGTGCTGGAGTGAAGCCATCAATATTTTCATCTTTTTTAGCCTGATCTGTTTTCTGAAAAGCATGATATGCAACCTGAAGACCACCATGGTCGGCAATATTCTCACCCAATGTAAATGTTCCATTAGCATGCACAGTGTCAAGTACCACAATATTATCGAAGAAATCTACCAACACCTTTGCTCTTTCATCAAATCTGGCAGCATCCTCCGCTGTCCACCAGTCGGTAAGATTACCATCTTTATCAAACTTCCTGCCCTGATCATCAAAGCCATGTGTCATTTCATGTCCAATAACAACACCAATTCCACCATAGTTTATAGCATCATCACCATCCATATAGAAAAATGGGGGCTGCAATATTCCCGCGGGGAAGCATATCTCATTTGATGAAGGACTATAATATGCATTTACTGTTTGTGGAGACATATACCATTTTGTACGGTCAACCGGTTTTCCAAGCTCATCCATCATTTCTTCCCATGCAAACTCAGAAGCACGCATAATATTCTGCCAGTATGAATCATCCTTAATCTCAAGTGATGAATAATCTTTCCATTTGTCGGGATACCCAATCTTTACGATAAATGTACCAAGTTTTTCCTGCGCTTTTTCCTTAGTAGCATCACTCATCCATTCCAGCTGACTAATACGTTCGCCAAGAGATATTTTCAGGTTCTCAACGAGATTAAGCATCCTCTCTTTTGCTTCAGCAGGAAAATACTTCTCAACATACAGTTGTCCAACTGCCTCACCCATTGCACCATTAACTGCATCTATGGTTCTTCTCCAACGAGGGCGTAGCTCTTTACTTCCACTCATTGTTCTACCATAAAACTCGAAATTGGCATTTACAAAATCATCACTCAAATAATTTGCAGCTGAATTTATAACTTTCCAGCTAAGATAATCTTTCAGCACCTCAATCGGTTCTCTTTCAATTATGGCAATTGCAGCTTTCACCGGTTCAATCTGAGAAACATTTAGGCTATCAATACCGGCAGCGCCTAGTTCATCAAAATATATATTCCATGCAAATGGTGCAACCTGATTATCAAGTTCTGAGACCAATAGCTTATGGTAATTAAGTTCCGGTAAGCGACGCATCTCTTTTGTCACATGCGCACCTGCAAGCTCAGTTTCAATTTTCATCACATTAGCAGCTGCTTTTTTAGCGTCTGCTTCACTATAACCTGTATTCTGGAATTGTGTCTCCATCAACTTTATATAAGCTGCACGAAGATTTTGTGAATGCTCATTCTGCAAAAGATAGTAATCCCTGTCGCCCATTCCAATACCGGATTGATATATATGAACAATATTCATACTGCTGTTTTTATCGTCCGGACCAACAGAAAAGCCGAAGAATGGATTTGAAACCACTTTTGAAAGTTGCGCAGACACTCTTATTATATCCTCTTTACTCACTACATCTGCAATTTTCTGTAACAATGGTCTAATTGGCTCAGCACCATCGCTATTCAATTTTACACTATCCATTCCTATAGAATATAAGTCTCCCACCTTCTGAGCATTGGTGCCATTCTCATAATCCTGTCCACTCAAGTCCTGAATCAGGGCCTGAATCTGGTGTTGATTCTCTTCACGTAGTTTGTCAAAAGATCCGTAACGCGCATACTCATCGGGTATAGGATTTGCTTTTTGCCATCCTCCTGTAGCATATTGATAAAAACTTTCACCCGGGCTAACTGTTGTGTCCATATCAGAGATATTAAGACCTTGAGTCATACCGGTTTTACCTTGTTCAGTGCAGCCTATTGTAGTCATTATAAAAAAAACTGTAATTGGGAATAATAATCGTTTCATGTGATGAATATTTGAATTCAATTATTTAATGTGCAAAAATACAAAATATATTTCAATTACTGTCAGATGGTTAGAACCAGCACAGTAATGTACCTCAAATCAGAAGATATTCAGGATTGTCAAAGATATTTAGCTTTACTCAAAGCCTCTTTTATCATTAAAGCAGTCTTATCGCTAACCGGTACAAGTGGTAATCGCAATCTGTTTTTAATTATACCTTTTTGACTCAGAATTGATTTCACACCTGCTGGATTTCCTTCTATAAAAATAAGGTGAAAAAGCTCATTAAAATCCTCCTCCATTTTATTTCTGGCATTAATAGAATCACCTTTAAGTGCACAATCCACTAGCCATGACATTTCCTTTGGAAAAGCATTCCCGAAAACAGAAATAACACCTATCCCTCCCATATCAATTACTGCAGTTGTTACAGCATCATCTCCTGAAATTACAGAAAAACCTTTAGGGGACCCTTTTAAAATTTCTTCAATCTGATCCAGTTTACCAGATGCCTCTTTTATTGCGATCACTTTACTACAATCATTTGCAATTCTTAGAGTAGTTTCAGAAGTCATATTCACACCTGTTCTGCCAGGCACATTATATAAGATCAGAGGCAGAGGTGATGCTTCCGAGAGGGCTTTATAATGCTGATAAAGTCCCTCTTGTGTAGGTTTATTATAATAAGGAGTTACCGAAAGTATTGCACTAATACCACTAAAGTCAGACCTTTTCAGTTCCTCAACAAGTGCTAAAGTATTATTACCTCCTACACCCAAAACAATCGGGACTCTTCCGTCAACTTTTTTAACTATGAATCTAGATACCTCTTTTTTCTCATCTTTAGAGAGTGTGGGAGTTTCAGCAGTTGTGCCAAGAGCCACAATATAATCTGTTCCATTATCCAACTGATAATCAATTAAGCGGGATAAAGCTTCATAATCGATCGAACCATCATCATTAAAAGGAGTGATCATGGCTACTCCCAAGCCTTTCAAGTTTACTTCTGTCATGAAATGATAGATTTTACTTACAGTTTTATTACGTATCACCTGTTTTAAAAACAAAATGATCCAGAAATACAAAGGTACACAATTTTCAAAACGCACACTAAAAACAGATCGATTTTGTTGTCACTATTACAATTACATATATGAATTCACATATTTAAGTTTAATCCTGTATTGTCCTAATTTTTGTTTACATAAATCTCAATAATGAATAAGCCTAATTAAGGCTATAAATACACTTAGTCCAAAGATCACTTATAGATACCTTATACATAGCTTATCTGCACATAAGGTATGTATAAGGAATCTTCGGCTGAAGTATACCCGATATTACTCTAAATTTTGAGTCATAGTAATATTATATATCAACCTATTAATGTTATCTTTGTGATAACCTGTAACTACTATATTATGCAATTTACTCCTGAAAAATACCGTGTTCCTGATATTCCAATGCAGCCGTTTATTGATGCGGAGGAGATATGGCAATACCTGAATAATACTTCTTGTTCGGCTGATAAGGTAAAGGATATAATTGATAAGTCACTGTCAAAAGAAAGATTAAACCTGGAGGAAGTCGCAACTCTTATTAATGCAACTGATACTGACTTAATAGAGCAAATTAAAGAGGGAGCCAAACTGCTGAAGCAAAATATATATGGAAACAGAATAGTTCTATTTGCTCCTCTTTATGTTGGAAACAGATGTTCAAATAACTGCGACTATTGTGGGTTCAGAGCCTCCAATAAGGCTCAGGTACGAAAAACTCTAACTAATGATGAACTAATAAAAGAGGTTGAAGCACTTGAGGATGAGGGTCAGAAGAGACTAATCCTTGTTTTCGGTGAACATGCTGAATACTCTCCGGAGTTTATAGCAGATTCGGTTAGGACTGCGTACAGTGTGAAAAAAGGAAATGGGGAAATCCGACGCCTGAATATTAATGCAGCACCTCTGGATATTGAGGGATATAAAATAGTAAAAAAGTCCGGAATTGGGACATATCAGGTTTTTCAGGAAACATATCATCCCGAAATATATAAAAAGCACCACACATCAGGCAGAAAGGCTGATTATAACTGGCGTTTGACTGCCTTAGACCGGGCACAAGAGGCTGGAATTGATGATGTGGGAATAGGAGCCTTGATAGGTTTGTACGATTGGCGTTTTGAGGTTATGGGACTTGTGAGGCATACTAATCACCTTGAGGCCTGTTATAATATTGGTCCTCATACTATCTCATTTCCTAGGATTAAGGATGCATCAAACTTAAATATTGAGTCCAATTATTTTATCTCTGATGAGGACTTTGTCAGGTTGGTTGCTATTCTCAGATTAGCTGTTCCATATACCGGTATGATACTTACCGCGAGAGAGCCTGCTATAGTAAGAGATGAGATTATACAATATGGTATTTCACAAATAGATGGTGGATCCAAAATAGAGCTAGGCAGCTATTCATTCAAAGGAAATAGTCATAACATTGATAGAAGTCAGTTCCAAATCAGTGATGATCGCCCATTAAATGATATAATAGATGAGCTGCTTGAACAAGATATGATCCCATCATTCTGCACTGCATGCTACAGGTTAGGAAGAACAGGAGAGCATTTTATGGAATTTTCTGTTCCAGGATTCATTAAAAGATTCTGCACACCTAATGCAATCTTAACCCTGGCCGAATATCTGTTTGATTATGCACCCGAGCAGACAAGATTAAAAGGCATGATGGTGATTGAAAACAATTTAAAATCATTGAGTGCAAATTTAGAAAAAGAGGTAAAAGAAAAAATTAGCAGAATTGAAATGGGAGAGAGAGACCTGTATTTTTAAAGGTTTTGACAATTTCCCTCTAAAATAATTATATGATATTTAAATGTTAAGGCATAAGGCATTATCTGAAAATTGTTAATTAAATCATGAGCGTAACAAATCTTCATTTAGGAATTTTCGGTCGCACAAACACAGGCAAGAGCTCATTAATAAATATGCTGACCGATCAGGATATCTCAATTGTTTCTGAAAAAAAGGGGACGACTACCGACCCAGTAAAAAAAACAGTAGAAATATTTGGAATTGGTCCGGCCACCATAATAGACACAGCAGGAGTTGATGATTTGGGTGAAATCGGGCATCTGAAGATTCAAAAATCACTAGAAGTTATCCGCAGGGTTGATTGCGCAATACTCCTGATTGCCGGGAATCAGTTCGGTGATTATGAGGTAAGACTGATTGATCAGTTTAAAGAGCATGATGTACCCTATATTATTGTTCATAATAAAAATGATATAAGCAAAATAGCAGCAATTACAAAAAATGCAATCAAATGGCACACAAATGCTGAAATTATAGATATAAGCACCCTCAATTCAACTGATAGAGACCTGTTGATCAATTCACTTAAGAAGATTATACCTGAAACAGTATACAAGAACTTAACACTTATAGGAGACCTTGTAAAGCCAAAAGATTTAATCCTGATCATTATAGCAATAGACAGTGAAGCTCCAGAAGGTCGTTTGATTTATCCACAGAATCTAACTATACGTGATGCTATTGATAATCATTGCATCACGGTAGTTTTACGAGAAGATGAAATTGAAGATTTCTTAAAGAGTGGATTAACACCTGCACTGGTAATCACGGATAGCCAGATTTTCAAATCTGTAACAGAGAAGCTGCCTGAAAACATCCCTTTAACCAGCTTCAGTATACTTTTTGCAAGATTAAAGGGGAACCTGATTGCTTATTTAAGGGGAACGCCTTGTATCTCAAACCTTAAGGATGGGGATAATGTCTTGATACTGGAGAGCTGCACACATCAGACAAGTTGTGATGATATCGGCAGAGTAAAAATACCAAAGAAACTAAAAGAATTCACAGGGAAGAGACTAAACTTCAAGATAATTTCGGGTCTGTCTCCTTTGCCTGAAAATATTGATGATTTTGCTCTGGTTATACAGTGCGGAGGATGTATGGTAACACGTAAACAGTTGTCAAACAGAATAAACCCCTTCATCAAAAGAGGAATTCCGGTTACCAATTATGGAATGGCTCTGGCATATGTAAACGGAGTGTTTGAGAGAGTAGTATCAATTTTCAGAAAGTTTTACGAGTATGATAGAAACAATCCTAAACTACCCTTTATCGAGGGATAGATTGATTGATCTTTTATCCTCTTCAGGTGAGGAAGAGAAAGCTTTGTTTGATTACTCCACTGCGACCAAACTTAAAAACGTTGGCAATGAAGTTTATTTGCGTGGATTAATTGAACTATCAAACATTTGCGATAAGGATTGTTTTTATTGTGGAATCAGAAAATCAAACAACAACATTACCCGGTTTACTCTAAAATATGAAGAGGTAATAGAGTCAGTCAAATATGCTTATGAAAAGGGTTACGGATCAATTGTCATTCAATCGGGAGAGAGATCATCAAGATCATTTTCAGATAAGATTGACAAGATAATCAGAGAATCAAAAAAAATCACCAATAACAATATAGGTATTACACTTTCCTGTGGTGAGCAGAGCGAGGAGACATACCTCAGGTGGTTTGAAAGTGGTGCTGACCGATACCTGCTGCGTATTGAGACCTCTTCTGAAGAGCTATATAAAAAGCTTCACCCTAAAGATACACTACATAATTATACAAATCGTAGAAATGCTCTGGAGCTATTACGAAAAACAGGTTATCAGCTGGGAACCGGAGTAATGATTGGTCTGCCGTTTCAAACAACAGAAATGCTTGCAGATGATCTTATTTTCATGAGGGATTTAAATATCGACATGTGTGGAATGGGGCCTTACATTGAACATACAAAAACTCCTTTATATGAATTCAGGGAACAATTACCTATTACTACTGTTCGATTGGGTCTTGCATTAAAAATGATTTCACTCTTAAGGATATTAATGCCAGATATTAATATTGCTGCAACCACTGCACTCAAAGTTTTAGACCAAAAGGCAACTGAAAAAGCTATAGCAATAGGAGCAAATGTAATAATGCCCAACATCACTCCTTTATTTTATAGAAAAGAATATCTCCTATACGAAAACAGATCAGAGCCTCTATTTAGTTTTGAAGATGAACTTGCCCTTCTGGAAAAAAGATTAGAGACTATTTCTCATAGGATAGGCTATAATAAACAGGGAAATTCAAAGCATTATACTAAAAACTGGTCAAGATGTATACCAGAATAGGATATCAGCTATTTCCTATACTCATCTAAAATTGCTTTAACTCCATCAGGAGAGACTCTGCCAAAAACTCTTTCCCCAACTAATACCACAGGCGAGAGTCCACAAGCTCCAACACATCGGAGACAGTTAATTGAAAACTTCCCATCAGAGGTTGTTTCACCTACTTTAATATTCAACTCTTTCTTGAACTCCTCAAGTACTTTTTCAGCACCGCGAACATAGCAGGCTGTACCTGTACATATTGATATTGGATGTTCTCCCTTAGGTATCATGGAGAAGAACGAATAAAATGTGACAACACCATACACCTGTGCTACAGAGATATGCAGATTATGTGCAATTACATCCTGCACCTCTGCCGGCAGGTAACCAAACTCATGCTGTGCCTCATGTAATATGTTTATTAATTCAAGTGGCTCGTTATCAAACATGTTACATATATTGTTTATCTTGTCGACCTTCTCCTTTGAGAGATTAACTCTAACCTCCACATTATCTGTTCCGGTCACTTTTTCCATGAAGCTGTATACTTCCGGATTAACTTTAATATTCTGACTCATAATATTTACATATTTTGTTTATATCTCACCATTCAAATGAAGAGTAACCTCATTACTTTTAGGAAAATATTCAGTGTGAAGCAAACTGTGTGCTTTGTGGCTGCCCGGTTCGCCCAGAAACTCATTATAAAGTTTGATTATTGAAGGATTCTCGTGCGATTTACGAATTATTTTCCTCTTATCCTCAGAGTAAATAGCTGCTGCACGTCTATTCAGAATTTCGCTTTTGCCATGATGATATGGCTGACCTCCGCCACCAATACACCCACCCGGGCAGGCCATGATCTCTATTGCATGATATTTGGATGTTCCTGCCCTAACCTCATTCAAAAGTTTGCGAGCATTACCCAAACCATGAGCAATACCTATATTAAGTTCAAGTCCGCCAAAATCAACCTTCGCAGAGCGTATCCCCTCCATGCCACGCAAATTATCAAATTCAACCTTCTCAAGTTTTTTCCCTGTATAAAGTTCATATGCAGTTCTGCAGGCAGCCTCAATTACTCCTCCTGTATTACCGAAAATGACCCCTGCACCGGTGGATTCACCCAGAGGATCATCAAAATCTGAATCAGGCAGATTCAGGAAATCTATATTAGCTTCCTTAATAAAAGCAGCCAGTTCACGGGTAGAGATTGAATAATCAACATCCTGATTTCCATCCACCTTAAACTCATCTCTCTGACACTCATATTTTTTAGCAATACATGGCATTATTGAAACCACTATAAGATCTTTTCTGCTTACACCTATCTTATCTGCGAAGTAGGTTTTGGCAATCGCTCCAAACATTTGTTGAGGAGATTTAGCAGTTGAAGGAACATCCAGCAGATCAGGAAAATTATGTTCAAAAAAGTTTACCCATCCGGGACAACAGGATGTAAGTATGGGTAAACGAACATTGGTATCTCCCGACATAAATGCCTTCAGGCGCTGTAACAGCTCTGTTCCCTCTTCCATTATGGTAAGATCAGCGCTAAAATCTGTATCAAATACATAATCAAAGCCAAGCTCTTTTAATGCTGACACCATCTTACCGGTAACCAAAGTGCCTGGCTTTAACCCAAACTCCTCTCCGAGAGCTGCTCTGACAGCAGGTGCAGTCTGCACAATTACTGTTTTTGATGAATCACTAAGAGCACGAATTATATCATTTGTATGATCAACCTCTGTAAGTGCACCTGTAGGGCAAACAGAAAGACACTGGCCACAATAAGTGCATGGTGAATCTTCCAGATTCATCTCGAAAGCTGGAGCTACAGCTGACATGAAACCACGGTTTACAGCTGAAAGTGCACCAACTGTTTGTATATCGTTGCACATCATTTCGCATCTGCGGCACATTATACATTTATCTATATCCCTGATAATTGAAGGTGATGTATCTTTTCTGTATCTGGATTGTTCTCCCTCATATGGCAGACTTCTGATATTGAATTGTGTAGCCAGGCTTTGCAGTTCACACTGTCCCGACTTTGCACATACAAGGCAGTCAAACGGGTGGTCTGAAATAATCAATTTTAAAACAGTAGTTCGGGCATTAAGCACTCTTATATTATGGGTATTTATAACCATCCCCTCCTGTGCTTCTGTTATACATGAGGGGGCCAGATTTTTACGTCCTTCAACCTCAACTACACATATCCTGCATCCACCGGGTTTATTCTCAATACCCATATCACACAGTTCGAAATGACATAGTGTAGGTATCTCTACTCCAGCCTTCCTGGCTGCCTTAAGAATAGTTGTACCTTCTTCAACCTGTACTTTTTTCTTATCTATGGTAAGTTCAATCATATCTTTCTATTTTTTGATACAGTTAAAATCATTAAGCCATCTCCACAGACACTCTTGGATAGTCACTTCTAAGGCTGATGGCATCAAATTTGCATTTTTCCATGCAAGCTCCACATTTAATACATATTTCCTGATTTATTACATGCACCTCTTTCTTTTCACCACTAATTGCATGTGTAGGACATGCCCTCTTACAAGCAAGACATCCTATGCACTCCTCTGGTGAAATGATATAGAAAAGCAGACTAGTGCATTTACCTGCACGACATTTTTTATCAAATACATGTTCATTATACTCCTCCACGAAATTCTCCATGGTAGAAAGAACAGGGTTGGGTGAAGTCTGTCCTAATCCGCATAAAGATGTATCCTTAATTACATAGCTAAGATTTTTGAGTTTTTCTAAATCCTCCTGTGTCCCTTTTCCTTCAGTTATCCTTCTGAGTGTCTCGAACATGCGCTTATTGCCTATACGACATGGAGCACATTTTCCACAAGATTCGTCAACAATAAATTCCAGGTAAAATTTAGCTACCGACACCATGCAATCATCTTCATCGAGAACAATCATTCCTCCCGAACCCATCATAGAACCTGATGCTGTAAGACTTTCATAGTCAATAGGAATATCCAGATGTTTTTCTGTCAGACATCCGCCTGAAGGTCCGCCTGTTTGTACCGCTTTAAATTTCTTGCCATTTTTAATACCACCACCTATTTCATAAATAATCTCACGCAAAGTGATACCCATTGGCACCTCTATCAAACCTACGTTATTGATCTTTCCGGCAAGTGCAAAAACTTTGGTTCCCTTTGATTTTTCTGTTCCTATAGAAGAGAACCACTCTGCTCCTTTTAGAATTATTGCAGGAATGTTTGCGAAAGTCTCCACATTATTCACGTTGGTTGGCTTGCCCAGATATCCGCTTTGTGCAGGAAAAGGAGGTTTATTTGAAGGTTCGCCCCTTTTCCCTTCCATTGAGTGTATCAAAGCTGTTTCTTCTCCACAAACAAAAGCTCCGGCACCATATTTTAAAGAGACATCAAAACAAAAATCAGTACCAAATATATTATCACCTAACAAGCCATACTCATGAGCCTGAGCTATAGCAATTTTCAGTCTCTTTACTGCAAGAGGATATTCAGCACGAATATAAACCAACCCTTTTGTGGCGCCTATGCAATATCCACAAATAGCCATCGCTTCTATGATAGAATGCGGATCACCCTCAAGAATAGAACGATCCATAAAAGCTCCAGGATCACCCTCGTCAGCATTACATACCACATACTTCTGATCGGAAACATTTTTTTTGGCAATATCCCATTTCAGTCCCGTTGGGAAACCAGCTCCACCACGACCTCTCAGGCCTGATGATTTAATAATATTTATTGTCTCTTCCTGTCCCAGCTCAGTGATTACCTTCCCCAATGCCTGATATGCATCACGTGCAATTGCTTCATCAATATTCTCAGGGTCGATTGTTCCACAATTTCTAAGGGCTACACGAATTTGCTTTTGGTAAAATCCCATATGCTTTGAATCAGGCAAATGCTCTCCCGATTCAGGATCTGTATAAAGCAGCCGATATACTTTCCTTCCTTTAATGATATGCTCATCTATAATCTCTTTAGCATCTGAAGGTTTGACATGAGTGTAAAAGGTATTATCAGGCAGAACTTTCACTATTGGTCCTTTTTCACAAAAACCAAAACATCCGGTACGAATAATCTGTACATCACCACCAAGTCCTTTTCTACTGACCTCATCTAGCAACATCTCATAGACCAGATTACTTTCTGAAGAACTGCATCCGGTGCCTGCACAGACTAAAATATGTATTTTATACTTACTCATATACAGCTGTTTAAGATTTTATGGTATTATAATTCTGAGGAATGATGCCATCTACCAGCTCACCCTCTTTTATATAATGTTCAATTATTTCATCTGCCTTACTGACAGTTACATAACCAAACACAATAGGATCTCTTCCCGGCAGTGTAACTTCAACTGTTGGCTCTGCATAGCAATATCCCATACAGCCGGTCTGTGTAACAATTGCACGAATTGATCTTTTATCGAGCTCATCTACAAAGTACTCCATGACTTCTTTTGCACCTGAGGCTATTCCACATGTAGCCATAGCAACTTTCACTTGCACAAAGGATCCGGGATTTTCAGCACTATCCCTTAATCTAATCCTGTTTAGCATCTCCTCCTGTTTTTTCTTAAGGTCGGCTAATGTTTTTATTTCACTCATATACTTAAAGTTTACAGGTTAATTTACAGACATTTATATCTTCGATGTTTTTCCTATTTTAATTTCAGCATAAAAGGCTTTTTTCAGATCTGCAGAGAATCAACTGCTCCAGTTTATCTTTTATATATGATTTAATCAGACCGGATACTCCTTGCTGTTGAGAGTCTATTCCCTCTTCTATTAGCTCTGTACTATCAATAATAAACTCCTCTTTATCAATTTTGTATGAAAATCTAATCCTTAATAGAGGATTTGCTATCAGCAACATTGTCAGGTAACCAGGTATATCACCTATAGGCAGACAGTCAGGATTATCTGTACGATATGTTGCTTCGACAGTAGTTCCAACTCCACTTTCAGAAGTAACAGTAAGATGGCCACCACACTGTTCGCACGTCATCTTAAGCAGAGGGATTCCAAGTCCTACTTTTCTTGTAGTTCTGGTTGTAAAAAAGGGATCACTCAATCTGTTCAGCTCTTTAGTACTCATCCCCTTACCATCATCTATGATTCTGAATATTAAAACATTGCTATCGTTATCCTCGAAGAAGCTGATACAAATGTTTTTCGCACCAGCTCTTATAGAGTTTTGTGCAATATCCATCATATGCATCGCCATATCTACCATTCCAAAACAGCTTATACTTGATAATCAACTGATTCTCATCATATAAAATATCAAAATTATTGTTTGTTGAATAGCAATTTGAAGCATTCCCAGTTTGCCGATTCCATCTTAAACATGTTATAAGCTACAGCAATATCATCAGTATAGTGCGCATCAGAGTTTTGAAGAAAAAACTCTCCTTTCAGTTCAGGGTGCTTTTCTGTAAAATCATCCACTGTAGTTCTCTTAGAAACTTCCAGTGCATCATAGTCAAGATCTTTTGGTATAAAACCGAGTTGACTGAAAAGAGAGTTTACAGGACGATCTATATGTGCAGGCACAAATAATCCTCCCAATTTATGTACCACTTTTGCCAAAGTATCAATACTATCCATTATACCGATAAACAGAGAGCGCTCTTCTTCGTATATGATAACATCATTCTCATCAACTGCTACCTGATATCCAAATTTATCAGGATCATTTTTTATATTTGCAATCCGGCTGTCAAGATATTTCTGAAAATCATCTAGTGCCCACAGATGAGGAAAGTAGCATAGGCAGTGTACCTCTTCAATGGTGTTTACTTCACAACCGGGTATCACAAATAATCCTTTTCTGTTGCCAAGCTCTACACAAACACTCACGTTATGCGTACTGTTATGATCTGTTATTGCAATTATCTGCAAATTTCTCTCAATAGCGATGTTTATAATGTTTCGCGGACTCATGTCTACATCACCACAAGGAGATAGACATGTATGAATATGCAGATCAGCATTAAAATAACCCATAACAGTTCCACACTTTACAGTAGTTACTCTATATCATACAAACTGCAATACAGTTTACCCGCAGTTTCAAATGCAGGCAAACTTGAGTAGAGAACAACAACCCCTTCCGACTCTGCACTTTCTAGAACATCCATTTCAACTCCTCTCTCATTTACAATTATTATTGCACTCAGCTCTTTTAAACTGGCTACTGCAATAATATTTCTATGAGCCTGAGATGTTATCCATATCATATCCTCACGAGCTTTGCCCATTACTTCACTTAGCAAGTCGGACACATATGCTCCTTTTGGGACCCTGCTAAGCAGATTTTTACTGGCTTTGCATTCTAACCCCAACTTATTTACAAGATATTTAAGATCCTTTACCATATGATCTGATCTAATATAATTTATCTAATCTACCTTTACCCCATATCTTTTCAATTACTGTAAAAGCCTGATCAGGACTAAGTTTATAATTTTTCTCCATTATACGCTGAACAAACACACAGTGAGATATTGTGGCTTTATCTTTTATAATATCCTCAGCAAGATTTCTGCAACTCGGTGCACCGCATGCTCCGCAGTCGAATCCGGGCAGGTATGACTCTAACCGATTAATTCGCTGCAATTTAATCAATGCCTTCTCCATATCGTCGTCAAGCAACAGACCATCTCTAGGATAAACCGGGTCAACACCAGAAGATTCATGAAGTTTTTCACTGTAATCCAATAATGAATTGAATACTTTTCCCCTGTTGACTGATTTCAGATTCTCCAATCTTTTTTGTCTCTGTTCTAATCTTTCTACTGTCAGGAAACGGTTGCCTGGACATAGGATACCGCCGGCGCAACCCTGATCACAAGCTCTCATCTCGAGAAAATCGATATCTTTTATATGTCCAGATTCAAGCTTCTCAAGAAACTCTATTACATTCTCTATTCCATCGATAGCAAGATTTCTGCCTGCGTAATATTTTTTCTCGGTTCCTGAAAGTGACCATTGCACGGAATCAGGACTCATATTTGCTGCTGTTTTGTGCTTCCCGGAGTTCTTTTCTCCAATCAGTATCACAGAAATACGATTGTAAACTTCTGTCATGTTTATCGTACTATCAATTGCAGACTTATCTTCACCAACCGGAGAGAGTGCTGCCACTATCTTTGCTGCACAAGGAGTGATGTAATAGATATGGATACTGGAATCTACTTTAACTAAATTTTTCTTTGATTCCCTGAGATATATAGCTGCAATATCATGCGGAGCCTTGAGCCTGATAATATTGTGTGTAAGAGAAGGATATTTTACCTGAATCAAGCGTACCACCGCTGGGCAAAATGAACTTATCAGAGGGCGTTGCAACTCATCTGATTTAAGTTTCATATACTCTTCCTTTATAAAGTCAACAGCCTGTTCAACCTCAAACACATCATCAAATCCCAGCTGTTTAATCGCATCCATAACCTGAGTTGCTGAGTACTCAGATGAAAACTGACCAATAAATACTGATGGAACGAGAGCTATTTTATAGCCTGATTTTTCTGCAGATTTAAGTCCGTCATCCTTAGCATACACAGCCCTTTGCGGACATACCCTGTAGCACTCTCCACAATCAATACATCTTTCTGGCTGAATTAATGCGTGCCCTTTAACAATACGGATTGCCTGTGTAGAACAAACACGCATACAGTGTGAACAGCCGATACATTTATTTATATCGATCTGAATCGAATGCGTATAGTTCCTGTCTTTCATAGTCTTAAAACAAAACTTTTATTTCGAGTCTTGTGCCTGTTCCGGGTAAAGATGAAAGCAACATTTCGTCGCAGTTTTTTTTTATGTTTGGTAAACCCATGCCTGCACCAAAACCCATTTGCCTCACCTCTTCAGAAGCGGTAGAAAAACCCTCCTGCATAGCTTTTTCAATATCCTCAATTCCGGGACCTTCATCTACAAAAACTACATTTATATAGTCGGGTCTAAGATCTACTTCCATAGTACCCTTGTAAGCGTGTGCAACCACATTCATCTCAGCTTCGTAAAGAGCAATTGCTATACGACGTACTTTATCCGGGGATATATTAAACTGTTTAATAATACTTTTTACCTCAGTACTGGCACGACCACCTTCGCTGAAGTCCCCACCCTTGATAAAGTATTGCATTTTCATTAATAAACAGGTTTTAAACCATTCTTATATAATAATCCTGATATTTCATAAACTGTTGCCTGAGTAGATATAATTGAGATTCTGCTTTTAGTTGCCAGCTCTATCATTTCGTCCGACACCTTTTTATCTCTTGCAATTATCAGGCATGACAAGTTTGATATTTCTGCTGTTCGTATTGTCTGTATTGTTGAGAGTCCTGTTATTAAAACAGTGTTTTCCATTGGAAATCTAAGTACATCACTCATCAAGTCTGAAGCAAATGCTTTAGTGTAATCTGATGAATTCTGAGATTCATTTATAATTCTACCTTCAACTATGTCGCATATCGTTTGCAACTTCATGTTTTCTTATTATTAGACAAGATAGGTTGTTTACAGTATAACTGCTCAAATGTAATAAATTAAGACGAATTAAAGAAATATTTCCTTAATTTTATCGTCTTAACTATGTTAAATAAGAAAACTATATTAAATCACTACTTATCAGCATATTAAAATGCATAAATTAATCCATTATCTGTTAATAATTATTTTTTAATTCTACTCTTTTGATTTGTAGAGTTTATAAAAAGTATACTTTAGTAAATTATTTTGTACTTTTGTATGATTTTTATTTAGTTATGCACAATTTAGAACTTAGTGAACAGGAGATAATTCGCAGGCAGAGTCTGGATGAATTAAGAGAGTTGGGTATAGAACCTTATCCGGCATCAGGTTTTGATGTTGACTCATACTCCATCGATATAAAAAATGAATTTGAGGATGATTCTGATCGCCGTAATGTAAAAATTGCAGGTAGAATAATGAGTCGCCGTATAATGGGTAAAGCCTCTTTTGTTGAACTTATGGATTCAAAAGGGCGTATTCAGGTATACATAACACGTGATGATATATGCCCGGATGAAAATAAGGAGCTATACAACACTGTATTTAAAAAGTTGCTTGATATTGGAGATTTCATTGGCATAGAGGGTTTTGTTTTCCGTACAAAAACGGGAGAAATTTCAGTTCATGCAGAAAAACTTACGGTATTATCAAAGTCTTTGAGGCCACTTCCTGTTGTTAAAATGAAGGATGGTGTGGCTTTTGATAAATTTACCGATCCTGAATTACGTTATCGTCAGAGATATGTAGATCTTCTTGTGAATGAAGATGTTAAAGATATCTTCACAAAGCGCACAAAAATATTTGATGCGATGCGTGAATTTTTTAACAATGAGGGTTATCTTGAGGTAGATACTCCTGTATTACAGAGTATCCCCGGTGGAGCTGCTGCGAGACCATTTATAACTCACCTTAATGCTCTTGATATTGATCTATATTTACGTATTGCAAATGAGCTGTATCTGAAACGACTAATAGTTGGTGGTTTTGAAGGGGTTTATGAATTCTCAAGAAACTTCCGAAATGAGGGTATGGACCGTACTCACAACCCTGAGTTTACTGTAATGGAGATATATGTATCATACAAAGATTACAGATGGATGATGGAGTTCACCGAACAGATGCTTGAGCATGTTGCCCTTAAAGTTCTTGGTACTACAAAAGTAAAGGTTGGTGAAAATGAAATCGACTTTAAAGCTCCCTATAAAAGGGTTACAATGATTGATGCAATTAAGGATCATACCGGTATTGACATAAGTGGTTTGGATGAGGACCAATTGCGAGAAGTTTGCAAAAAGCTTGGTGTGGAGCAAGATGAAACAATGGGTAAAGGTAAACTTATTGATGAGATTTTCGGAGAAAAAGCAGAAGGTAAATATATCCAGCCAACATTTATTATTGATTACCCCATTGAGATGTCACCTCTTTGTAAAAGGCATCGGGACAATCCTGAGTTAACTGAAAGGTTTGAGCTGATGGTAAACGGCAAGGAGCTTGCAAATGCATATACCGAATTAAATGACCCGATTGATCAGAGAAAACGTTTTGAAGAGCAACTCAAACTCTCTGAAAAAGGAGATGATGAGGCAATGTTCATTGATCAGGATTTCTTAAGAGCACTTGAGTATGGCATGCCTCCTACTTCCGGTATGGGTATAGGTATGGACAGACTAACAATGTTACTGACCGGACAGGTTTCTATTCAGGAGGTTCTGCTTTTCCCACTCATGCGTCCTGAAAAAAGAGTAAAAAGAGATACAGTCTCTGATTTTATAAAAATTGGTATTCCTGAAGAGTGGGTGCAACTAGTACAGAAGGCAGGTTATACACAAATTAGTGATCTTATCGATTTAAATCCAAACAAACTTCACCAGGAAGTTTGCGGCTTGAATAAAAAAATGAAGCTGGAACTAAATAATCCTTCTCCGGAAGAGGTTAAAACATGGGTAGCAAACGCTTCCGGACAGGAGTAATCCAACTTGCTGAAATAAAATAGAAATGGATTCAATAGGTAAAATCTGTATCCTGGGTGGAGGAACTTGGGGAACGGCATTAGCAAAAATGGTGCTGATGAACCAGAAACATATAAATTGGTTTATCCGTCGAGATGATCAGATTGAAGGTTTTTATAAACTCGGACACAATCCGAGCTATTTGACTAATGTCAAGTTCAATTTGGCTCAGATCACATTCTACTCAAATCTCGAAAGAGCAATAAAAGACTCTGACACAGTAATCATTGCAATCCCTTCTCCTTATGTAAAGCAATATTTCAGACGCATATGGAACAGCACATTCAGAGGTAAGTTCATGGTATCAGCATTGAAAGGAATTATTCCTAACGATAATATGGTTATGAGTGAATATCTGGCTGATAATTTTAAGATTCCAACTGAGAATATTGGAGTGCTTTCCGGTCCATGTCATGCTGAAGAAGTAGCATTGGAGAGACTTTCATTTCTTACTGCAGCAAGTAAGGATATTGAGAAAGCAAATCTTTTGTCAGAATCCATATCTTCCAGAATTCTAAAAACACGTACTTCAAATGATGTGGTTGGGATTGAGCTGGCTGCAGTTTTGAAAAATATCTACGCAATAGCTTCTGGTATTTGTCAGGGATTACTTTATGGAGATAACTTCCAGGCTGTACTGATGAGTAACTGTGCAAAAGAGATGTCGCTCTTTCTGAATACAGTTGTTCCAATTGAACGTAATATTACTGATCAGCATTATCTTGGTGATATGCTTGTTACAAGTTATTCGCAATTCAGCAGAAACAGGACACTTGGAACTATGATTGGAAAAGGTTATTCAGTTAAAACGGCTCAGCTTGAAATGGAAATGATCGCTGAGGGTTACTATGGAGCTAAGTGTATACATGAAATGAACAACCGTTTTAAGGTTAATATACCAATTGTTGAAACTGTTTATAAAATTCTGTATGAGCGACTTGAACCTAAGAGTGCCATAAAAAATCTTATAGACTTCTTTTAATGATTTTCTGTTACATTGTATTCAAACTTAAATAACATATAAATATATGGATAGCATTCAAATTAACATTAAAAATCTTGCCGGAATTGTTTCAGAAGAAGAGATTCTAAGAAAATCAGAGCTAGCTACTTCAGCAAACAATGCATTGCATGATGGTACTCGGGAAGGTAGTGATTTCCTTGGTTGGGTTGACCTGCCATCTTCAATTACAGAGGAGGAGTTTCGTGACATCGAAGAAGCAGCTACAGTTTTACGCACTCATTGTGATGTAGTTGTGGTTGTAGGTATTGGGGGCAGCTATCTCGGTGCCCGTGCAGTTATAGATGCGTTAACAAACTCATTCGATTGGTTACAGCCGGAAAAGAAACGCAAGAACCCAGTTATATTGTATGCGGGAAATAATATTAGTGAGGACTACCTGTCTGAAATGATTGATTATCTTGAAAATAAGGAGTTTGGTATAATCAATATTTCAAAATCAGGTACAACTACAGAACCGGCAATCGCTTTCAGGTTACTAAAGAATTTACTTGAGAAAAAAGTTGGTAATGAAGAGTCGAAAAAACGTATAGTTGCAATTACCGATGCTACGAAAGGAGCTCTCCGCACTTTAGCCGATAGTGAAGGATATAAAACATTTATCATTCCTGATAATATTGGTGGTCGTTATTCTGTTTTAACTCCCGTAGGTTTGCTGCCGATAGCAGTTGCAGGAATAAATATCAGAAAATTGGTTACAGGTGCTGCAGAGATAGAGAAGGCAACTGATAAAACAGTATCATTTGATTATAATCTACCTGCTATTTATGCAGTAATCCGTAATGAGTTGTACAGAAGAGGCAAGAAAATTGAGATTCTTGTTAATTATCATCCTAAACTTCATTTTCTTGCTGAGTGGTGGAAACAACTTTTTGGAGAAAGTGAGGGAAAGGATCAGATGGGAATATTTCCGGCAGCTGTTGACTTTACAGCTGACCTCCATTCTATGGGCCAATGGATTCAGGAAGGAGAACGCACTATTTTTGAAACTGTAATATCTATTAAAGAGCCTAATAAGAAAGTGCTTGTACCTCATGATGAGGTTAACCTGGATGGATTGAACTATCTGAAAGGCAAGAGAATTGACGAGGTTAATAAAATGGCAGAATTGGGAACACGATTAGCTCATGTGGATGGTGGAGTTCCTAATATTTTAATTGAAATCCCAGAGCTAAATGAAAAATATATAGGTCAGCTTATTTACTTCTTTGAAAAAGCTTGTGGCATAAGTGGCTATCTGCTGGGGGTAAATCCTTTCAACCAGCCCGGTGTTGAAGCATATAAAAGCAATATGTTTGCATTGCTGGAGAAACCGGGATATGAAGAAGCAACAAAGTCTATTAAATCGAAACTTTAATTGAATAATACAGACTTTAATTGACATAAAGAGGGGGAATGAAACATAGCGAAACTCATTCCCCCTTTTAATATACTATTCCGAAACCTCGCGAAAGGTTTTTTTCGCTCTATCCTTATATCCATAATATTAAATTACAACACTTTAACTTTAGCGACAAAAATATTATGTTTTTAAACATGTTTTCGAAGCTTTCGATGGTTTCGGATTGTTTTACTTTTGCATACATCCTAAAGCTATATAATATGGCAAGCATACAGACTACATCATTTGACACTATACATGAGATTTACCAACAACCTGAAATGTGGAGACAGACTTATCAAATACTTTTAGATAAGGAAAAAGAGATTTCTGAGTTCATGACCAGTTACTACAACGAAGAAACTACCATTATACTTACCGGTGCGGGTACATCATCTTTTATTGGAAATATACTGGAATTCGTAATGCCAAAGTATGGCTTTTATAGCGTAAAATCAGTTCCAACAACTGATATTACTACCCATCCAGAGGCTATTTTTAATAAAAATAAAAAATATATACTTGTCTCATTTGCCAGATCAGGGAATAGTCCTGAGAGCCTGGCTGCTGTTAATATTGCCGACTCAATATGTCATAACAATATTGCACATATAATCATTACCTGTAACGAGAATGGCAAACTGGTTAAAGAATATGCAGAAGATAACAGGCTGATATTGATTTTACCTCCTGAGACTAATGATAAGGGACTTGCAATGACGAGCAGTTTCTCTTCAATGCTTTTGGCTTCAATGCTTCTTTTTGATGTTAAGAAAATAGTGAATAAAAAGGAG
>NZ_JAQVHI010000050.1:0-11412 GCF_028696275.1 Lascolabacillus sp. | reverse complement strand
CCCTTTTTTTTATCTTGCAGTTAACTTTTATATTTGATATTTAACAGATATACAGTCGATTACAATGAACAACTGCTTAGTATCGTTTGTTCACCGATTATAATCACAGTGTAATTCATTAATATAAATGGGATGAAGTCTATTTTGCTTATACTAATTTCATTCTTAATATCAACGTTCACCCTAAAAGATACAGTGCCCAGAGCAAATTCAGAATCAATGGTTGATTCTGATATTATGGTTGTTGATTTTAAACAGCTTCAGCCTTTTCTTGAGATAGATAATGATACAATTTATGTTGTTAATTTTTGGGCTACATGGTGTGGTCCGTGTGTTAGAGAAATTCCATATTTTGAGCAATTAAGAGATAAATATGAGGGTGAAAATCTGAAAATAGTTATGGTTAGCTTAGATATGTCTGACGATCTGGATACCAGAGTTATTCCATTCATGAGAAAATACGATATGAAAAATAAAGTGCTTTTATTGGATGACCCGCAATCTAACCGTTGGATTCCACTTGTGGATGAAAAATGGACAGGTGCAATACCTGCAACTCTTATTTATGGAAATGGATTCCGAGAGTTTTATGCAAAGGAATTTACATTTTCAGAATTGGATAAGATTATAAAACCATTATTGTCAAACTAACATTTTAAATAAGCAGTTATGAAAAGAAAGTTACTTGTTCTTGCTCTGCTTTCAATGATTTATTTTTCATTGATTGCCCAGCCCATTCCAGTAGGTTCTCAGGCGCCCGACTTCTCTTTAAAAAATGTTGATGGAACAACTGTTTCGTTATCAGACTATGCAAATGAAAAAGGGGTTATGGTAATATTTTCTTGCAACCCTTGTCCTTATGTTCAAGCTTATGAAGATCGTATGATTGCACTACATCATGAGTTTGCACCACAGGGGTATCCTGTTGTATTTATCAATCCCAATGATGCAGTACAGCAGCCGGAAGATTCAATTGAGAAGATGAAAGAGAGGGCAGCAGAGAAGAATTATCCATTTCCATACCTGAAAGATGAAACTCAGGAGGTTTATCAAGCATATGGTGCCACACGCACACCGGAAATCTTTCTTCTTAAAAATGAGGGAGGCAGCTTTACCGTTGCTTATACCGGAACAGTTGATGACAACTACAAAGATGCTTCAGCGGTAGAAGAAGCTTTCGCAGCAAATGCTGTAAAAGCATTACTTGCCGGGAATAATCCTGATCCAGCTTCTACAGTTGCAATTGGCTGTGGTATCAAGAAAAAGAATTAAGCGTTTTAGGTTATATTTCGCAGAATACATATGCGGCTAAATCCGTCAGTACGATTAATCATTTAAAATTGGATTAATGTGTTGACGGATTTATTTTATTTAGCTCGACCATAAATCTCTGTACTCATCAGGGCTTTTGCGAAATTTAGCAAGAATATAGGGACATGATGGATTTACCTTATACCCCTTTTCGCGTGCATAGTCAACCATTTCGTTGAACAATCTGCCCGCTATACCCTGTCCTTCAAGTTCGGGACGTACACCTGTATGATATGCATCAAGTATATTGTCTTCAATTTTAAAATCTAGTTCGGCAATCTGTCTGCCATCTTTCTCAATAAAAAATCTACCTTTGTTATCATCTATTTTTCTTTGAATATCCATCATTGTTCTATATTAAAGAAGATTCATAACTGAACCTTCGGTTATATATCGATAAACATCAGTACATTTGTATTTGTTGACTGGAAAGAGTCTCTTTAACATTGTATGATAATTATAAAATTCTTTTTTATAATCTTACTAAATATTACCTTTGAAATTATCTAATTAATTGGAACGAACAACTATATAGAGTTAAACTTATAAATATTAAAATGAAATACTTTCTAATTGGTTTTATATCCAGCTTTTTCTATCTATATTCAACATATGCTTCTACAGTTGATACAGTAAATGTATTTAGTGCATCAATGAACAAAAACATAAAGAGTGTTGTAGTTAAACCTGACTCATACAACAGACAGCAAGATCTGCCGGTCCTCTATCTTTTACACGGTTATAGTGACAGATATGATGCATGGATAAAAAAAGTACCTTCAGTTAAAGAGCTATCAGATCTTCATGATATAATTATTGTATGTCCCGATGGAGGATTTAATAGCTGGTACTGGGATAGCCCAATAGATGAAAAGTATCAATATGAAACCTTTGTTGTAAAAGAGCTTGTTAACTGGATAGATGAAAATTATAACACAATCTCTTCAAGGGAAGGGCGTGCAATAACTGGTCTAAGTATGGGAGGTCATGGAGGTTTATACTTAGCTTTCAGGAATCAGGATCTGTTTGGTGCTTGCGGTAGTATGAGTGGGGGAGTTGATATACGTCCTTTTCCCAATAATTGGGACATGTCAAATTATATAGGCAAACAGTCTGAAAATCCTGACTACTGGAAGGAATATACAGTAATGGGTTTATTGCATCTGTTAACTCCAAATAGACTGAAGATTATTATAGATTGCGGGACAAATGATTTCTTTTACGAAGTAAATGAGCGATTACACAAAGAGTTGCAATATAGAAATATCCCACATGACTATATAACTCGTCCTGGTGGTCATACCTGGGAATATTGGAACAATGCGATAAAATATCAAATGCTCTTCTTTAGTGAGTATTTTAAAAAATAGTGATTTATACCAAAAATCAGACTTCTATGATATCATATAGAAAAATATATATTGTACTTTTTCTTCTGAATGTAAGTATTGTCGTTTTAGCAGCTTCGACAACTACTTTTAAATTTGCACTGGTAACTGATACACATATAGGTAGTTTGGATAATAACGAAGATCTTATACGGACGGTTGAGGATATAAATTCAATATCTGAGATATCATTTGTAATTGTCTCGGGAGATGTTACTGAATTTGGTTCATTTGAAGAGCTAAAGAGAGCAAAAGATATTCTTGATAATTTGAAAGTTCCATATTATTCAATTCCAGGAAATCACGATGCTAATTGGTCTGAAAGCGGGACAAACGATTTTTTAAGAGTCTTCGGTAATGAGACATTCGGATTTGAGTATAAGGGGTACAAATTCATTGGATTAGCATCGGGTCCGAATATGAGAATGAGTCCGGGACAGATACCCAGAGAAAACCTTACATGGTTTTTTGATGAACTGGAGAATACCAGCAAGGAAACGCCGATTATTTATATTAACCATTATCCTATGGATGAGGGTTTAAATAATTGGTTTGAAGTAATGGATGCACTTAGACCATATAATGTTAAATTAATGCTCTGTGGCCATGGTCATACTAATAGAGCTATGAATTTCGAAGGAGTAAATGCGGCGATGTGCAGATCTAACCTGCGTGCAGGTAAAGAGTATGGAGGGTATAATATAATAACAGTTGACTCTGATTCTATTTACTTTCAAGAACGTATTGTTACGAAAGAAACAAATACACCATGGCTTGCATATTCTTTATCTCAAAAGCCTAATTGGGTTGATAACCCTCCACGACCAGATTATACAATTAATACAAACCATCCATATGCTTATGAAGTATGGAGTATACAAGAAGAAAGTGATATGGGTAGTGGAATGGCATTTAAAAACAATGTACTCTATTATACAAATACAAAAGGTGAGATAAAAGCAGTGAATGCTTCTGACGGTTCAGAGTTATGGAGTTATAAAACCGAAGGTAAAATTTATTCAACGCCTTACGTATATAATGATCTGGTCTGGTGTGCATCTTCTGATACTTATTTATATGGAATAAATAAAGATAATGGTAAAGAGATATTTAAGCTGAAAAATAATAAAGCTGTAGTCTCTTCACCGGTTTGTACTGATGATAAAGTAATACTATCAGGTGGTGATGGCTATTGCAGAGCATGGAATGTGTTCTCAGGAGAGAAAGTTTGGGAATTTGACAGTGTTAAAAATTTTGTAGTGACAAGACCAGCTGTAAATGATGGTATATTGTTCTTTGGTAGTTGGGGTAATGAATTTTATGCACTGAATGTTGAAAATGGTAAACCAAAATGGATTTGGAATAATGGTCATACAAACAGGATGCTATCACCTGCACAAGTATATCCTGTTATAACAAATGGAAGAGTTTACCTGGCTTCACCAGACAGATTTATGACTGTGCTTGACGAGAAAACCGGAGAGGTAATATGGCGTTATAATGACCCTGATAATAGAGTCAGGGAGTCTATTGGTGTTTCAGAAGATGGAGCTACTGTTTATGCTAAAACGATGGATGGGAATATTATAGCTATTGATGCTACTTTACCTGAAAGAAGAATCAAATGGGTTTCATCAGGTGAGAATATGGGATATGAACTTGCACCCACTGCACTGGTTGAGAAGGATGGGGTAGTGTATGCACCAACTGACAAAGGTAATATTTATGCATTTGCAGCTTCTGATGGTAAATTTCTTTGGAAGTATAGAATATCAAATGGCTTGATTAATATGATTTTGCCAACTGATAATAGAGAACTTTATGTTTCTGCAATGGATGGTAGACTAGTTAAGCTAAGAATTAGCCGTTGATTATCTGGACTGGCTTATCCTACATCTACAATTTTTCCTGTTTTCACATAGAAAACATATCCTTTTACATTGAGATATCCCATTTCTTCTATTGATTTTACGTATCTCTGAACCTGGCGTTTGTATTTACTCTCCTCAGATTCTCCAAACTTATAATCAACTATTATAACCTCATCCTGAGAAATCATTACTCTGTCAGGGCGACTGAATCCTTTTTGCGGATGTAGAATCTGAGCCTCATTCAATACATCATATTTTCCGCTATACCAATCTGAGACAAGTGGAACAGATAGATAATCAGTTAGATCGTTTGTGATTTTTTCCATCTCACTTTCGTTGATTTCTCCTTCAAACAGTTTCTTTTGAACAGCTTGTGGAATATCGGAGATAGTTTTGATGTCACTTACTATCTTATGCATAAGTGTTCCGTAATCTCTACTGCCATCATCACTAAAAAATCCAATGGAGTTGAGCCTTAGTTTAAGTCTGTCATTAAATGGAATAGAGTGCCATCTACCTGTTTTATAAGTTTGAACTTCTATTTCTGATTTAACATCTTTGATCTTTTCCGGAGTACCTAATTCAAATACTGATTCAGTATTGCCTTCACATTTGTTTATCTCAGAAAGATTACTGCTGATAATTGTTTCACGTAATAAATGAGATACATTACTCAGTTTTTCAATCTTATCTTTATATGGAGCAAAGAGAATAAGTCGGTGCTTTGCTCTCGTAAAAGCAACATACAGAAGATTCAAATTATCGATATATGTAAACATCTTTTCCTCAAGATAATCTCTTCTGAAAATTGTGTCAGACAATTTCTTATTATACTTCAATGGAACCACCCCGATAAAGTTAAATGGAGAAACCTCAGGTTTGCACCATATAATATCGTTGTTTCTTGTATGGTCTAATTCCCAATTAACGAAAGGCATAATAACAGCACCAAATCCAAGTCCTTTTGACTTGTGAATAGTTATAAGTCTGATAGCATCTTGCCCTTCAGGAGAATATAAAGCTTTATTGCAACCTTTTTCTTCCCACCAATCAAGAAAAGCATTAAGATCAGCAGACTTGTCTTCACTAAACTTTAGTGCTATGTCAAGAAATGCCTGAATATATGCTTTTTCATTTTCATCTGTTTCACTAGTAAACAAAGAGAAATAACTCTCGATCATATCATAAAAAGGCATTGATGAGAGCTCAGCTATTTTATTTCTGTATTCTTCAGGAAACTCTCCTTTAGTCTCTTCCCGATAAGCTTTTATAGCTTCAGCAGGTGAGTACTTATACATGTATCTGAAAAACTCGTATACAGCACTCATTTTGTATAATTCGTCGCTGGGGTTACGGAAGTGATACATAAGTGCTACAGCTGATTTGATACTTTGAGCACTACCTAAAAGTAATGCTTCGTTTGAAATTATATCATATCTGTAACGAGAGTCAGGGTTATCCTCTTTATATTTTAGTAGTTTCTCGGCTACCTGAACAGCTTCTTTGTTTGAACGAACAACCACAGCTATATCTTTAAGTGAAAAGCCTTGATCCTGAAGAGACTCTATTTCATATGGCAGTCGCTCAAGAGCTTCGGATTCCCAATCACTATCTTTATCATCTTTTAGGAAAGTGATTTTTACATGTCCACTACTATCCTTTATCTTTTCCGGCAAATGTTGATGAACATCGGTATAGGCACTTGAAATCTGATTTGACCAGCCTTCTTCATCAATGGAATTTGATTCATTGTAATAATCCTGCAATATATATGGAGCTTCGTTGAAGAAGAAGTTGTTAAACTCTACAATCGCAGCATCACTCCGCCAGTTAGTATCCAGTACATGTTTCCTGATATAATCACTCGAGAAATCCTTTTCTACCTGCTCCTCCAGTAAACGCCAGTCTGAGTTCCTAAATCGATAGATACTCTGCTTTACATCACCAACAATCAGGTTGAAGTTTCCAGATGATAAACTTTCATCAACAAGTGGCTTAAAATTAGTCCACTGCATTCTGGAAGTGTCCTGAAACTCATCAATCATATAGTTCGTGATCCTCGTCCCGGTCTTTTCATAAATAAAGGGAGAATCGGTACCCGATATTATATCATTCAAAAGCTCGGTAGTATCAGAAAGCAGCAGAGTATTATTTTCCTGTTGAAGCTTACGTAGTCTGTTTTTAATATCATTCAGAATTCCTAAGGTAAAATAGTTTTGCAGAATACATTTTGCAGTAAGGTAGAAAGTATTATTTTCATACATCTTTATAACTTGCCTTACACACTCATTCAGGCCTGAATTGTAAGCATTCTCAATTTTTAGAATTAAGTCTTTTGGAGTTGTCTTAGTATACCAACTCTCTGGGTTATCTAGGAATTCCAAGAATGTTTTTGTCAAATCAGGAATCTCACCATTAGCAATTTTTGCAAATTTAAAGAACTGCGAAGTGCCTGCACCTCTAAAATTAGACGGAGAAAGATCACAGCTATCTATAATTGAAACTGCTCTGAGCCCAATATTTTTCAACTCAATTTCATACTCCCTGATTATCCTGATCAGAATTGTTTTATATTCAGACAGCTGTTCTTTATTCTGTAATACAGCTTGCTCCTCTTTGCTAAAAGATTTATATGTTTCATTGAAAAGTTGTTCTGAGAGATCCATAACCTCTCTATCAATCTTCCAGCTTTTACCTTCCTCTATACTGTCCTGCATGAACTGCAACAGCCACTCAGCCAGTTGTTTGTTTTCTGGTCTATCCAATTCAGACAACATGAGGTCAACTGTCTCCATTAACAATGAAGAGTGCTCAACTTCTATATTATAACCTCCAGCTAGTCCCATTTCGCGGGTAAAAGCTCTCATTGTCTGTTGGAAAAACTTATCTATTGTGCTAATAGAGAATGCGGAATAGTCATGCAGAATTGTTTCAAGAATTCTTCTTGCAGTTGAACGGACTGTGGACTCTTTTAATGAGAAGTTTCTCATTAACTCGTTTAAATAGGCAGAGTCTCTTCCTGATGAGAGTAAATGAAGTTCTTCAACAATTCGCGACTTCATCTCATCAGTAGCTTTGTTCGTAAAAGTTACTGCCAGAATATGTCTATGATTATTTGGCTGAGCAAAGAGCAGATGCAAATATTCTCCCGTTAGCCTGTGTGTTTTTCCTGAACCGGCAGAAGCTTTAATAATATGCAGATGCTGCAATTCATATGGTGACTTATCTGTCATAATTCATTCCTTCAAATCCGTCGCGATTTTATGTACCCCTCTTTCTGTAAAATATCAAGTACTTTTTCACGATGATCTCCCTGGATAATTATCTCTCCATCTTTAGCTGATCCACCTACACCACATTTAGTTTTTAACAACTTGCCCAACTCTTTCAAGTCTTCTTCATTACCTGAGAAGCCTGTGATAAGTGTAACAGATTTTCCATTTCGGTTGCGTTTATCCAGACTGATGCGCAACAATTGCTTCTCTTTAGGCAAGGTTTCAGAGATCTCTTCACCCTCTTTATTATAGTGATAATCGGGGTTAGTTGAGTAAACAATATCGAGTCTTTTTTTCCAGTCGTTCATATGATATTTGCATAAAATGTGATTAACAAAGATATGTTTTTTTGAGAATAGATTAAAGTCAAATGGGGAGTATCTCCGAAAAAAAGTGTAATTTAGTAACTCTATTAAAAATAAAGAATATGACAGGCACAGTTAAAGTACATTGTTTGAATACTGACGAACATAAAGAAATACCAATAGGTACATCATTGGTTGATTTAATTAAAGAGTTTAATGTCAAATCGCCCTATTTAATAACAAACGCTAGAGTTAACAATAAAACGGAATCTCTCACATACAGGGTATACAGACCAAAGAAAGTAGAGTTTGTGGATTTAACCGACTCATCTGCCATGCGCACCTATGTAAGATCACTTTGCTTTATTCTAGCAAAGGCCGTTGACGATATAATGCCAAATGCGAAAACATATCTCGAACATGCTGTTTCTAAAGGATATTATTTTCAGATTGAGTCTGACATGCCTGTTGGTGAACATGAGCTGAATGCTATTCGTAACAGAATGAAGGAAATAGTAGAGGCAAATTTACCATTCGAGCAAGTAGAAGAAGAGACGGAGAAAGTGGTTGAACTTTTCCGTAGTCTGGGCTTGGATGATAAAGCCCAGTTACTTGAAACATCCGATATGCTATACGCACGTTATTCTAAACTTGATGGGTATATCGACTATTTTTATGGAAGTCTTACACCTACAACAGGATATATTACAATTTTTGATATTCAGCCTCATAATGGAGGATTCCTACTGAGGGTGCCAAACAGACAAAACCCGGTTGAACTGGAGCCGGAAGTTAAACAGGAGAAACTTCTAAATGTATATCGTGAACATCTTAATTTCTTAAAGATTAGTCGTCTCGACAATGTAGGAGATCTAAACAGAGCAATCAGAGAAGACCGGGTATATGAGGTGATTCAGGTTGCAGAAGCATATCAGTCAATGCAGATCAACGATATTGCGAAAGAGATCTCAAAAAGATTTAATGATGGAGTTAAAGTGGTATTTATATCAGGTCCATCCTCTTCAGGTAAAACTACATTCCGAAAGCGCCTTGAAGTGCAACTGATGGTGAATCTTTTAAAACCTGTAGGTATTTCGCTTGATGACTATTTCGTGAATCGTGATAATACTCCACTTGATGAGAATGGAGAAAAAGATTACGAATCACTGTATGCTCTGGATCTGGAGTTGTTTGAAGATCATATGCTTAAACTTATGAGCGGCGAGACAGTTGAGTTGCCAACCTATAATTTTGTTACAGGTAAGAGAGAGTATCGTGGTAATTTTCTGAAAATGGATAATAATAGTATATTAATTATTGAAGGTATACATGGCCTAAATCCTAAGCTGACCGAACATATTCCAGAAGATATGAAATTTAAAATTTACGTTTCTGCTCTAACTACTATCTCACTTGACGACCACAACTGGATTCCTGCATCTGACAACAGACTTATTCGTCGTATAGTGCGTGATTATAGATATCGTGGCTATTCTGCACAGACCACAATCTCCAGGTGGGATAGTGTTCGCCATGGAGAAGATAAATGGATTTTCCCATTCCAGGAAAATGCAGATGTTATGTTTAACTCAGCTATGATATATGAACTTGCCGCAATCAGAAGACATGCCGAACCTATTCTTATGCAGGTACCACGCACAGTACCTGAGTATTCAGAAGCATATCGTCTGCTGAAGTTTCTTGGCTATTTTAATTATATAACAGATAGGGAATTGCCTCCAACTTCGCTGCTCAGAGAGTTTCTAGGAGGTAGCAGTTTCAGGTATTAAAGCTACTTTAATATTCATTTTATTTTTTCATTGCAAATTTTTCACTTTAAAATAGTAGAAAGTATTGACTTATTTTATAGTAATAAATTAATGAATAACGATGTAATTTGCGCGATATCAACTCCTCCCGGTATGGGTGCAATAGCTACTGTACGTCTTTCAGGTGAAGGATGCATAGCTTTGACTGATAAGGTTTTTTTATCACCTTCAGGGAAAAAACTAATAGAGTCAAAAGCCAACAGAGTACATTTCGGGAGAATCATATACAATAATGAAATCCTCGATGAGGTACTTGTAACCATCTTCCATTCTCCACATTCATTTACAGGAGAGGAGAGTGTTGAGATATCCTGTCACGGTTCAGTATATATACAGCAAAAATTGGTTGAATTACTTCTGGAACAGGGCGCCCGGTTAGCAACTGCAGGAGAATTCACTCGACGTGCCTTTCAAAACGGGAAGTTTGATTTGAGTCAGGCCGAAGCTGTTGCCGACCTTATAGCATCAGAGTCAAAGTCCTCTCACAGGGTAGCAATGAACCAGATGCGCGGTGGTTTTGCTCGTAAACTTGCAGACTTGCGCGATAAGCTACTTCAATTTGCATCTTTGATTGAGCTGGAACTCGACTTCTCAGAAGAGGATGTTGAGTTTGCCAACAGAGATCACCTTTATAATCTTACTTTAGAAATTGAAAAAGAAATTGATAGTTTAGCCAATTCATTTCAGCTTGGTAATGCAATTAAGAGTGGAATACCTGTAGCTATAATAGGTGAAACAAATGCAGGAAAATCAACACTTTTAAACTTGCTTCTGAACGAAGACAAAGCGATTGTAAGTGATATACATGGTACCACGCGCGATGTGATAGAAGATGTCGTAAATATCAATGGAGTTACGTTCAGATTTATTGATACAGCAGGAATTAGGCAAACATCTGATGTAGTTGAAACAATGGGGATAGAGCGTACATTCCAGAAAATAGAACAGGCCTCAATCATACTTTGGATGATTGATACAACTACACCTATTGACAAAATCGAAACACTGGCAGAGTCAATTCTTCCAAAACTAAAAGATAAACAGGTTATTATTCTGTTCAACAAAGCTGATCTGCTTTCTGAAGGTCAAGAAAATAAATTCCAATTATTATTTCCAGACCTGGATGCAGAAAAACTGTTTATTTCAGCAAAGAAGCAACAAAATACCGATCATTTGCAGGAGCTTCTAATTGAAAAGGCTGGTATACCTTCAATTAGTGAAGATGATGTTATAGTCACAAACCTTCGACACTATGAAGCACTTAAAAAAGCACTTGATGCAATACAAAGAGTAATTGAAGGATTGGATGTTGGAATCACTCACGATTTTCTTGCACAGGATATACGTGAATGTATGTTCTATCTGGGTGAAATAACAGGACAGATTTCAACCGATGAAATATTGGGAAATATTTTCAGTAAATTTTGTATCGG
>NZ_JAQVHI010000067.1:0-2694 GCF_028696275.1 Lascolabacillus sp. | reverse complement strand
CTCAGTCGGTACTTTACCAGTTTGATGATTATATAATGACCTGGGAGAATAATGCGGGCATGGAATTTGGTCCGTATGGCAAAAATTATGGATTGATTTTCACTGGTAGTAACGGTACTTTGGTTGCTAACAGGGACGATTGGCAGGTGTTTCCTAAAGGTGAATCGGTTGCAGAGAAGATTGTGAAGGCGGACTATAAGGATCATAGGGATCATGTTATTAATTTCCTTGATTGCGTTAAGAAAAGGGACAGGAATACTGCATGCTCAATTGAAACGGGCAGTTTGAGTGCTAAATATGCCCAGCTGGGTAATATTGCTGCCAGATTGAGTGGTACATCATTGCGGTATGATAATAAGAAAAGGACTTTTGGCTCTGCTGAGGCTGACAAGTATCTGAAGCCTGTTTACAGAGAGCCTTGGGTGTTCCCAAAGGTATAAGTATAGTTATTTCACGATATTTCATTTTATCGTTTGTTTAAATGATATTTTGATATATCGTTATTTTAAACGATATTCGCATCATGATAGCAGTTATTACAGGTGATATAATAGCGTCGAGGAAGGTGTTGAATCAGGATGAATGGTTGGTTCCGCTTAAGTCTCTGTTGAATGAATGGGGTAAGAGACCGGGTGACTGGGATCTGGAGAGGGGCGATTTTTTTCAGCTTGAGGTGAAGAATCCGGAGGATGCACTTAAGAGGGCTTTGGAAATTAAAGCTCTTATTAAGAAGGTTGTGCCTCTTGATGTGCGTATGGCTATCGGGATAGGGGTGAAGACCTATTCTGGTGAGTCTATATCGGAAAGTAACGGGGAGGCATTTATATATTCTGGTGAGAAATTTGATATGCTCGACAAAGAGAATATTACGCTTGGGATAAGATCTTCTTTTGGGGATTTTGATGAGGAGATGAATCTATATCTTAAGCTGGCGGGTACCTTTATGAATAAATGGACTGTTCCATCGGCGGAGTTGATGGAGATTGTTCTCAGGAATCCTGATGTGACGCAGGAGGAGATTGGAAAGCGTTTGGGCATTAAGCAGAATTCTGTGAGTGGCAGATGGAACAGGGCTTATGTGAATGAGATTCTTGAGGTGGAAAGGATGTACAGGAAAAAGATTAAAAAATTGCTGGGATGATTATAATAATAAAGCTCTTGCTGGCTCATTTTATAGGGGATTTTATTATTCAGCCTAATGCTTGGGTTGCAGAAAAAGAGCGTATTAAGGCGAAGTCTCTGAAGCTTTATCTGCATGGTTTGATACATGGATTGCTGGTCTTGCTGGTACTTTGGGATTTAAGCTATTGGTTTCTGGCCCTGTTGGTGATGGTTTCGCATATCATTATTGATTCCATAAAGTTGTATGCTCAGAAAGATAGTAACAGACCCGGATGGTTCTTAACAGATCAAGTTTTACATATAATCACTATTTTTGTTCTTTGGATTTTATTCTTTAAACCTGATTTGAATATTATATCATGGTTTGAAAATAGTAATATCTGGATCTATGCATCTGCAATTGTATTCCTGACCTATGTTTCTGCTATTCTGATCAGAGAACTGATGTCTAAATGGACAGAGGCATTGAGTGATAGCATTGAGGAGTCGCTGAGTAATGCCGGTAAATACATTGGTATGCTGGAACGTCTTCTCGTTTTTATATTCATTGTATCTGGTCATTGGGAAGGAATCGGGTTTTTACTGGCAGCAAAATCGGTATTCCGCTTTGGTGATTTAAAAGAGTCGAAAGATAGAAAACTGACTGAATACATTTTGATTGGTACGTTGGTTAGTTTTAGTATTGCATTAGCAGTGGGACTCTTAGTGATGGAGCTTATTAAATTGGTATAATTGATTGATTTATTAAAAATCAGGTTTTATGAAACATACACTATTTTTATTTTTATTCTTATTCTTAGTTGGAACTATGAGTTTACTATCTCAGGAGAAAGAAATATTGCTGTTCCCAAATGGTGCACCGGGAGAGAATGTGAAGCTTAAACAGGTGGATGATGCCTCTGGCAATAAAGTTGCAGGTTGTCCTGTTTTGCGTGTTGGTAATGTGAGTGAGCCTACATTAACTTTCTATCCGGCTCCTGTGGAAAATAATTCAGGAGTGACGATTATTGTTAACCCGGGTGGTGGATATAATATTTTGGCATATAATCTTGAGGGAACTGAGATATGTAAGAGGTTTAACAGCTATGGAGTTAACTGTGTGCTTGTGAAGTATCGTGTGCCTCGCCGTGAGGGACTGGAGAAGCATGAGGCTCCACTGCAGGATGTTCAGAGGGCAATTGCTTATACTCGCTCGCATGCTAAGGAGTGGAATATAAATTCGGATAAGATAGGTGTATTGGGCTTCTCAGCAGGGGCTCATTTGTCGGCTGTGGCAAGCACAAACTACAGCAGTCGCACTTACCCGAGAATCGACTCTTATGATGATGTCAGCCTGCGACCTGATTTTACTGTTTTGGTGTATCCTGCATATCTTTCAGCAGATAATTTTAGAATCTCGCCTGAACTTAAAGTGGATTCAAATACCCCTCCAACTATCCTGATACAGACACAAGATGATAAAAGTTTTATTGATAGCAGCTTGTTTTACTACTATGCTCTGAAGCAGGCAAACGTGCCTGCTGCAATGCATTTGTACCCTTCGGGTGGTCATGGCTATGGAGCAAGAAATAC
>NZ_JAQVHI010000066.1:0-2698 GCF_028696275.1 Lascolabacillus sp. | reverse complement strand
GAAGATACAGGTGCGGGCAATATCTTCTGGTTTGCCTACTCTGCCTGAGGGGTGCTGATTGTGATCCAGATCACTTAGAAGTTCATAGTTGCCGGTTTCAATCCAGCCGGGACTGATGGAGTTGACTATTATCCTGTACTTGCTTAACGACATTGATAATGCGTGGGTGAGTGAGTATATCCCTCCTTTTGATGCTGCATATGCTTCTGAATTTGGCTCGCTCATCAGAAAGCGGGTGGATGCAATATTGATGATGCGTCCATAGCTGTTTAATTCGGGGTTGGCGTCTCTGTGTTTTGCAAGTGTGCGGGAAGTAATGAATATGGGTCGCAGGTTAATATCCAGCACCTTATCAAACTCTTCGACTGTAATGTCGAGGATTGAGGAGAAGCGACTTACTCCGGCATTGTTTATTATTATATCTATATCTCCTTTATCTTTTATTAATTGGCTAACCGACTGCTCAAGGGCTGCTGCATCTGATATATCAACTTCGTGAAATGTGCATTTAAAGTCAGATAGCTCACTGCAAAGTTTTTCGGCTGCTGCCTTGTCTATGTCGCAGAATGTTACATCATCTCCATTTTTACAAAAAAGGGTAACGATAGCTTTTCCTAATCCGTTGGCTCCGCCAGTTACATATACTATTCTATCCATTCTGTTTTTATTTATAATTTAAACGCTGATGATACACCGGATCTATTATGATCCATCTTGATTACTGATAAAAACCGGGCAATAATAATTCGTTTTGCCTACAGAAATGTTTTCAAAGCCTCGGTGTAAAGATATGAAGTAGTTTTCATATGAATACCGCAACCTGTAGAAAATTTAACTGTTTGTGAAGCAGTTTTTTTTATATATTTTTGCAAACCATTCCAGGTTAGCTGGACCATAAGATAATCCAACATCTAATTAGTTTATTTAAGAATTTAACTCAAATCACACTAAATTTGGAGTATATTTGTGGTTTGAATAGATGAAAAGGTTATGAAGGTTGTTAATTACCTGTTTAGTCAGTTAATTTAAGGCCTGAAGTTTAATATAGACAATATATTTAATGTTTTTAATTAATAAATTAGATGAAGTTTTTAAAATTTAGTTTGTTGCTTTTTATTGCAACCATCGCATTTTCCTGCGTCGCTCCAAGTGAGAACGGGGCGCCGCAGATGATTAAGACAGAGGTGCCTGAAAGGCCGGCTGGACAAACCGACATGCTGCAGTTTGCAGCAGAACCCATTCCAACAGTAAGAGTAGGGTTTGTAGGTTTAGGAATGCGCGGTCCCGGTGCTGTACAACGTTTCACTCATATACCGGGAGTAGAGATTGTTGCACTATGCGACCTCAGACCAGAGAGAGTTGATGCTGCTCAGGAAATCCTTCGCAAAGCTGGTTTCCCCGAAGCTGCAGGTTACTCAGGTGATGTAAACTCATGGAAAGAGCTTGTAGAGCGTGATGACATCGATTTAGTGTATGTAGCAACCGATTGGAATTCTCATGCCGAAATTGGTGTATATGCCATGGAAAATGGCAAACACGTTGCTATTGAAGTTCCTGCAGCAATGACACTTGAGCAGATCTGGGCACTTGTTGATACATCTGAGAGAACACGCAAGCACTGTATGCAGCTTGAGAACTGTGTGTATGATTTCTTTGAACTTACCACACTGAACATGGCTCAGCAGGGCGTATTTGGCGAGATTATCCATACAGAAGGATCATATATCCATGAGCTGTCAGCATTCTGGGATTCATACTGGAATAACTGGCGCCTTGATTATAACGAGAAAAACAGAGGTGATGTTTATCCTACTCACGGAATCGGACCGGCTGCTCAGCTGCTTAATATCCACCGTGGTGATAAAATGAACTACCTGGTATCAGTTGATACTAAACCAATCGTTGGTCCGGAAATAGTGAAAGAACTGTATGGACGTGAAGCTCCTGATTTCCGTAATGGTGATCATACTTTGACACTGATAAAAACTGAGAAGGGTAAGACAATCAACATTCAGCATAATGTGATGACTCCTCGTCCATATTCACGTATGTATCAGCTTACAGGAACAAAAGGATTTGCTAATAAATATCCTGTACAGGGCTACGCTATCCAGTCTGGTCAGGTAGAATCTGAAGGTATTCCTAATCATGAAGATCTTAACGCACACAGCTTCGTTTCTGAAGAGGTTAAGACTGCCTTGATGGAGAAGTACAAACACCCTATCCACAAAGAGCTTGAAGAGAAAGCTAAAACAGTAGGTGGTCACGGAGGTATGGACTTCATCATGGATTACCGTCTTGTTTACTGTCTGCAGAATGGTCTGCCTCTGGATATGGATGTTTATGACCTTGCAGAGTGGTGCAGTCTTATTCCTTTGACTCAGATCTCACTGGATAATGGCAGTGTGCCTGTTGAAATACCCGACTTCACACGTGGAGGCTGGGATAAAATTGATGGTCTTAAGTTTGCTTATTAATCAAAATCAAACCGATCAGATATTCTTGTGAGAGTATTGAATCAGATATTTGAAAGTTTATCAAATTAAAATATTCTTGTGAGAGTATCGACCACAATTAATCAATATTCTAAATCGTAATACTCTTTGTAACTACTTTTCAGAATAACTCTATCAAAGAAAAGTGCCGGTGGTTTTAATCTCCGGCACTTTTTATTTTATCACTGATTATCTTAAATCAC
>NZ_JAQVHI010000049.1:0-11600 GCF_028696275.1 Lascolabacillus sp. | reverse complement strand
CTACATTAACTTGTTATTTGATGCCGTATATTCTATATAGTGTAATTTATGGATTTATGAATATTTCATTACCTGAATGGATGAAAGAAGGTATACCCGGACTTATTAAATGTGCATTTTTTGCCTTTTTATGTATAGGAATTACAGCATTAATGGAGCGTTATAAAATTAAGATAAAAGTATAATTTTTATTATCTTTATACCAACATATAATATCATATTATTAAAACAAGTATAGTTATAACATAATACCATTAATAATACCATAATATCTTCTTAATATTACAATTTATGAATAATTTTAAATTTATAATTATTATAGTTGCCTCTTGGATCCTATTAAATTCTTGTATTTCTCGACAAGAGCAGGATAGAGACTATCCTATGTTTTGGACCTGGTTGGATTATCGTACTGGAATGAATTTTGATTCTATATGTGCAATAATGTGTGAAACCGGTTTAGATGGTGTGCTACTGAATGCTCCTACTCCTGAAGATTATCGTGAAGCAATTACTATTGCTGAGAAATATGGCATAGAGGTATATGCATGGTTATGGACTATGAATTTGGAACATGATAGAGATCTGATACTTGAACAACATCCTGAATGGTTTAGTGTAAATAGAAAAGGCGAAAGTTTGGCAGATACAAAAGCATATGTAGATTATTATAAATTTCTTTGTCCGGCACTGCCTGAAGTTAGAGAGTATATCAAAAAGAAAATAATCGAATATTGTGAAATTGATGGTTTAAATGGTATTGCAATCGATTACCATCGTTTTGTAGATGTTGTTTTACCCACTACACTTTGGCCTCGTTATGGAATTCAGCAAGATCGTGAATACCCAGAATGGGATTATGGTTACCACCCCGAAATGATAAGTATTTTCAATGAAAGGTATGGTTATGATCCTAGAGAACTGGAAGACCCTTCTATAGATGAAAACTGGCTGCAATTCAGGTGTGATCAAATTACTGAGGTTGCAAATGAAATAGCAGACTTAGTTCATTCGTATGGTAAAGTAATGGCAGCATCTCCTTTCCCAACTCCTGCAATGTCAAGACAGATGGTTCGTCAGGACTGGGGCAAGTGGAATCTGGATATTGTTTTCCCTATGGTGTATCATAACTTTTATACAGGAGATGTGAGTTTTATAGAAGATTGTATGATAGAGAATAGAAATCAGAAAAATCCTAATACTACTCTCTTCTGCGGAATGACAGCAACAAATAGTTTATTAATGTTTGAGTGTATGGATGCTGCTTTCAATAATGGAGCGGAAGGGGTGTCTATTTTCACGATCAATAATTTACGATCACCTGAGGTGCGGTCTCGTTTCAAGGTTTATACAGATAGTATCAGAGCCTTAGGTAATAATTCAAAAAAGTTCAGCTCATCAATTATAAAATCAGAAGCAAATAGTAATCCCTTTGAAAAAGATGGTATAATGGATGCTATAGATTTCAGAATGAAGGCTCTCTTGAGTTTGGAAAATACATTTAAAAGTAATGAGATTAATATAGCTGATTGGAATGAAGTGAGAAGAATTGCCCATGATGCTATGCAAGTAAATAACACTTATGACTATTTGAATAACCTTATTCAGCAGTCAGAGAGGAATGAAAAGTATAGATCTGATTTGGAGAGTGTTATATATAAGTTTAATGAGGATATAACTCTTATAAATACTAATTTGAGAGAGTATCAGTTAATAGATGAGTATGGTGTGACTCAAAAGTATAGTGTTTATGATGATGCAAATGAAAGAACATTTAATGTAACCTTTTATTTCTACGGAGGAATACTCTCAGGTTGGAATATAGAACTAATTTAAATCAATATATAGAACTAAAAATGATTATTATGAAGAATTTATTAGTAATTTTTGCACTACTGGCAGTAACTGTTTTACAAGCACAGGAATTATCCTATAAAATGGAAGAACTTACTGCTATTGATTTCGTAACTGCTGTTGAAAAAAGCTCTAAAACCGCTATCCTTCCAATTGGTGTTTTTGAAAAACATGGTCCACACATGCCACTTGGAACCGACCTTTATACTGCTAGAGAAATGGCATTAAGAGCAGCCGAAAAAGAGTATACAGTAGTTTTCCCATGGTACTATTTTAGTCAGATTAATGAAGCAAGACATCAACCGGGTACAATTGCATATTCTCCTGAGATTATTTGGAAGGTATTGCAAGAGACATTGGATGAGCTTAATAGAAACGGGTTTGACAAAATTATTATAGTGAATGGGCATGGTGGTAATAATGCATTTTTGGAATATTTTGGAATGGCTCAATTATCAGAAAAGAGGAACTATTCACTCTATTGGTTCAGGCCCGCGTATGATAGAGAGGTAATAAAAAAGGCAGTAGAAATGACTCAGAATGATCCATATGATCAACATGCAGGTAATAGAGAAACATCAATGGTGAAAGCTATTGTACCTGATTTAGTTCATACAGAAAGAGCTGGGTTACAATCAGGAGTTGATTTGGATCGTATTAATAATTTAAAAAATGTTTACACCGGTATATGGTGGTATGCAAGTTATCCAAATCACTATTCCGGTGATGGGTCAAAAGCTAATGCAGAAGCAGGTGAGTTAATTCTTAATAGTGTAGTAGATCAGTTTGTAGAGACTATTCGTGCAATCAAAGCTGATAATAATGTTCCTGAACTTCAGGAGAGATTTTTTATAGAAGCAGAAAATCCACTGGAAACAGAGCAATAAAATCAATGGATAGGTATTATATTGTTTAAATAGAATAAATCTCAATTAGGTTGTTTACAAAAAATCAATGTGGAATGATAGATAGTTATAAAATTATTGCATGTGTATTTTTGATTTCACTGTTAGCTAGTTGCACTATAAAAAACAAGGAGCAACTGGTTGATAATGAAAGTGAGTTTCATGGAGAATTTATTGAGAACTTCAGTGATACTGTTTCCAACTTTTTTAGACATGGAACTGGAGGTAAAGGTGCTGATTTTACATGGAAAATGGGCGTGTCATCTTCATCGGAGACTGATACTAAAGTGCTCTCATTTAAGATTGATCCTGAAGATGCAGCTGGTGCAGGAAAAGGACCTGAAATAATATCAAAAAAATTCACTTCATATGGTACATATGCAGCAAGGCTAAAAATTCCTGATCCAAAAAATATTCAACCAAATGTTGGTGCGGTAGTAGGTTATTTTACATATAGAGTAGATAGTATTTATGGACAAAGTGAAGTGGATTTTGAGTGGCTAATATCTGATCCTAGAGTTATTTATATAGGAACATGGACAGGACAAAGAGATAACTCACAAAGAATAGGGCGTACTATAAATTTGGCTGAAGGTATAATTTATGATTCATCATACAGAAAACGTGACGGTAGTGATAGGATGAATTTTACAGGTGATCAAAATCAACCTGAGCAGATTGATCCTATAGAAAACTATGATGCTTCTTCTCAATTTTATACTTATGGGTTTGACTGGCATCCAGACCATATCAGATGGTGGATGATACATCCTATAACATCAGATACAGTTGTATTATGGAATTATCAAGGGTCAGATATTGGAATACCGAACACACATACACATTATAGAATGAATTTTTGGCATACTAATAATTGGCCGGTACATACAAATCCAAGTTCTATTGAGAAACCAATTTATCCTTTTGAATTGGAAGTAGACTGGATGCTTTATAAACCAATGGAGTAACAATTTATAAATTAGAAAGTTTTGAACTTAATTATTTATGTCTAAATTTGTTATGTTTAAATTAGGAATCAATATTAATAACCATTGAATTTAATTGGATGATTTTTAATCAAAATAAGTTATATAAAAATGTTATTGGTGTAATATTCGGAGGTAAATTTCTTCACGTTGCAAGACTGGAGAATGGGAGAATCACTGAAATTGTTAACAGAGAAATAAATAATCGAGAATCTAAAGAAGTGATTCTAAATGATATTATAAACACCATAAAAAAAGTACATAACGATACTGTAACAGGTATAGGAGTTGGTATGCCTAGTCTGGTGGATATACGTGAGGGTGTAGTGTTTAAACCTACAAACATTCCTTCATGGAATAAAGTACATCTAAAAGATATTCTTGAAGAGAAATTCAATGTGCCAATTTTTATAAATAATGATGCAAACTGTTTTGCATTAGGCGAAAAATATTTTGGTGTTGCCAAAGATTTCGATGATATCGCCGGTATAACAATAGGCACAGGTATGGGTGTTGGAATAATTATAAATGGAAAGCTCTATTCCGGACGCAATGCAGGTGCAGGAGAGTTTTGTTCTATTCCATACAAAGATCATGATTATGAATATTATTGTAGTACTAAATACTTTGAAGAAAAGTATGGACTGAAATACAATGTTCTTCTTAACAGGGCACAAAAAAAGGATAAAATAGCATTAGCAATTTTTGAGATTTTTGGTAATGATCTAGGGAATGCAATTAAAACTATAATGTTTGCATTGGATCCTGAAGCGATAGTTATTGGAGGTAGGCTGGCAGATGCATATGAATTTTTTAAAGAATCTATGTTTAAAACAGTAAATACATTTATTTATAAGACTACTTTGAAAAATATTAAAATTCTAAGATCGACTGAATCAAATATTTCTATTTACGGTGCTGCTGCTTTATGCTTTGAAGAATAAATATGTAAAATGGGAAGGAAAATAACTATTTATGATATAGCGGATGAGCTTAAAATATCACCCTCTACTGTCTCGCGTGCATTAGCCGGTAATACGCTTGTAAATATTCAAACAAGAAAGAAAGTAATTGCAACTGCTGAAAAACTAGGGTATATAAATTATAAAGTAAATAGTAATGCTAATATTATTGCAGTCATTGTACCTGAAATAAACAACTATTTCTATACAGAAGTTATTTCTTCAATTCAAAGTGTTATCAAAGATAATTTTCTAATTTCAATATTTTGCACATTTAACTCTTCAAGTATTGAAAAAGAAATAGTAGCTAAGCTCGATCCAGCTTATGTAAAGTGTGTGATAATATCTCAAAGTACTGATTCAGTTGATTCAACTCACCTGACTGATATTGATCAAAAAGGAGTGCCAGTTATTCTTTTTAATAGGGTTGACTATAGTTTGAAAAGACCTAAGTTTTTGATTGATAACTATATGGATTCATATATGATTACAAATCATTTGGTCTCTTCTGGTTATAGAAGAATTGCTTTTGCTGCTAAACATTACAATTGCCCAATTTATAAAGAGAGAATTCAAGCATATAAGGATGTACTTATTGACAACAATATAGACTTTAATCCTGATTACTTAATATATAGTGAACTTACTGTTGAGGATACATATGATGTAATTAACCGGTTTATCAACTTAAATTTACGACCAGATGCTTTAATTTTACCAAGTTTCACCTCTACATTACAGGCTTTATCAATTGCCAAACTTAATAATATCTCTATACCGCAAGATATGGCTGTAGTGAGTTTTGATGAGGATCCTGAGTGCAAATATTCAAATCCCTCTATAACAGGAGTAGAACGTCCATGTATGGAAATAGGAACTAAAATAGGAGAGCTTGCATTGAAAATTTGTACTGGTCAAAAATATAATGTAGATACCACAATGATATTTAGTTCTAACTTAATTATAAGAGGATCATCCCTGTCTAACCATTAGCATTAATACCCAAATGAATAAATTAATTATATCAACAGCTCAATTTGAAAACAGGAGTGGCGACAAGGATTATAACTTATCTGTCATTGATAAACTTACAAAAGAAGCTAAGGTAAAAGGTTCAGATGTAATTGCATTTCATGAATGCTCAATTACAGGATATACATTTGCAAAAAATCTAACCGAAAGTGAGATGTTACAAATTGCAGAATATATTCCTGAAGGAGAAAGTGTGCAGCGACTTATTACCATGGCTGAACATAATGATATAACTATATTAGCAGGTCTGTTTGAAAAGGATCGTGATAATAAATTATATAATACATATGTCTGTGTAAATAAATATGGCTTAGTGGCCAGTCACAGGAAAATACATCCCTTCATAAGCAGATTTTTAAGTCCCGGCAACAATTATACAGTGTTCGAAATAAATGGTTGGAAGTGCGGAATACTTATTTGTTATGATAATAATATTATCGAGAATGTAAGGGCAACTAAATTGTTAGGTGCAGATATAATATTTATGCCACATGTAACAATGTGCACTCCGTCTGAGCGACCAGGTGCCGGTTTTGTGGATCCAGAATTATGGAAAAACAGAGTTAATGATCCAACCACTTTGAGATTGGAGTTTGAGGGGATGAAAGGCAGAGCCTGGCTAATGAAGTGGCTCCCTGCAAGAGCTTACGATAACAATATCTATGCAATTTTCTCAAATCCGGTGGGAATGGATGATGAACAGTTAAAAAATGGATATTCTATGATAATAGATCCATTTGGTGATATTATTGCAGAGTGTCGCTCATTTGATGATTGTATATCAACTGCCACAATTATTCCGGAAAAATTGCTAAAATCGGGAGGTTATAGATATATTAACGCAAGACGACCAGAATTATATAAAAACATATTAGGAAAAGAACATCTTTCAAATCAACAGGTTGCTTGGTTAAATAACAAATCGTAGTAAATCATTTTCACTAATATCAGAACTATTTTTTTATCGGACTGTTATATACACAGCTTATAATCACAGCTATTTATTTTTATAACTTCGATTCAAACAAACAGTTAAATGATTCAAGACGATTTACCTGCTATTTTTCGTGATTTTAACCCACTGGAGAACAGGATGCTGCGTGTTATAGATGATGAAGGAAATATTATCAACAAAGAGATATTTCCTCAATTAGATGATGATTCTATAATTGACGCTTATAAACAAATGTTTTATGAAAGGACTGCCGATGAAATGGCAATATCTTATCAACGACAGGGAAGGATGTATACTTTTACTCCTAACTTAGGTCAGGAAGCTATCCATATTGCTGCTGGTATGAATATCCGTAAAGAGGATTGGCTGGTTCCTGCATTTAGAGAAATGGGTACACTTCTGTCACGAGGGGTTACAATGAAAGAAATGTTCCTTTTTTATCTGGGGAATGAACATGGAGGCAGTTTTAAAAATGTAAGTAAAACTCTCCCAATAGCTATTTCAATAGGAACTCAATTACATCATGCCACAGGAATCGGTTACTCAATAAAGTATAAGAAAAAGGAAGAGGCTGTATTCACTTTTATTGGTGATGGTGGCACCTCTGAAGGCGATTTCAGTGAAGCTCTCAATTTTGCAGGAGTATGGCAAGTACCAGTAGTTTTTACAATTCAAAATAATCAGTACGCGATATCTGTTCCTGTAAAATCTCAAACAAAATCTATAAATCTCGCCGTAAAGTCGGTTGCTTTTGGGATACCAGGAATAAAAGTGGATGGAAACGACTTTTTTGCCATGTATCTTGCCTATAAAACAGCTTCTGAATATGCACTTTCCGGGAATGGGCCGATGTTAATTGAAGCTTTCACATATCGTCTGGGTGCACATACAACTTCAGATGATCCTTCAAAATACCGTAAGAAAGAAGAAGAAGAAAAATGGGCTCTTGTAGATCCTCTGCTTCGACTTGAAAGATATATGAAGAAAATGAATATTTGGAATATTGATAAAGATAAATTGAAAGAGGAATACAAACAGGAAATAGATGCTCAATTTGTGAGTGCGGAGAATGAAAAAGCTTACAAGATTGGTGATGTATTTGATTATATGTATACTGATATGCCTGAAGATTTAATGAGACAAAAAGATGCATACGAACAATATTTAAGCTGGAAGGAGAATAGGAAATGAGTGTGATGACAATTGTTAAGGCAATAAACAATGCACTTGATATAAAACTGAACGAAGATAGCAGTGTTGTTGTTTATGGAGAGGATGTAGGAGTTGAAGGAGGTGTATTTCGTGTGACTGAAGGTCTACAGAAAAAGTATGGTGTAGAACGTGTCTTTGATTCCCCGCTTGCAGAGTCAGGTATAGTTGGTACTGCACTTGGTATGGCTCTATCGGGACTCAGACCTGTTGTTGAATTACAGTTTGATGGTTTTACATACCCTGCTTTTAATCAGATAGCTTCGAATGTTTCCAGGATGCAAAATCGTTCACGTGGTAAATACACCGTTCCAATGGTGATACGGTTTCCTTATGGGGGAGGTGTTAATGCCCTTGAACATCACTCTGATAGCCCGGAAGCACTGTTTGCACATCTACCTGGACTAAAGGTAGTAGTACCTTCTTCACCACACGATGCTAAAGGCTTAATGATTTCTGCTATTGAGAGCGAGGATCCAATTATATTTATGGAGCCTAAACGTATTTATCGTGCAGTAAAGCAGGAAGTCTCCGATGAAAAATTTAGTATTCCGTTAGGTAAGGCTAAAGTTGTACAGGAAGGGACAGATGTAACTTTAATTGCATTTGGCGCTATGATTCGTGAGAGTCAGAAAGCAATAGAGATGGCAAAAGATGCAGGAATTTCTGTAGAACTGATTGATCTACGTTCAATTTATCCTATAGATAGGCAAACAGTTGGTGACTCAATAAGAAAAACAGGAAGGGTTATAATAGTTGCAGAGGCTCACGAATCATTTAGTGTTGGATCAGAACTGATTGCCATTGCAAATGAAGAAGCCTTTTTATATCTGGAGGCTCCACCAAGAAGGGTTATGGGGTACGATACTGTTGTTCCTCTTGCTCAGGGAGAAAAGTATTATATCATTTCTCCGGAGAGAATTTTTTATGAAATTGAGAAAACGGTTAATTTCTGAAATATAAATCTTCTGAATATTAATAGATTGTTTGCAGAAAAAAAAGATAAAATAATATGAAGTTTACATTTAATTTTCCGGATCTGGGTGAAGGGCTTGAAGAAGGTACTATAATGGAATGGTATGTAAAGCCCGGTCAGCAGGTGAAAATGGGTGACTCAATCGTACAGATGGAAACTGACAAGGTTGTTGCTGATATTCCCTCCCCTAAAAATGGTGTAATTACTGATTTATTTGGTGAAGTAGGGGATGTTATTAAAGTGGGCAGCCCTTTAGTGATAATTCAGATTGAAGGAGAGGTTTCAGAGCAAACCACAGAAGATGAGAAAATTACCACAGAAGCCGTGTCTGAGTCTGACGATGATGCCGGCTCTGTAGTGGGAACAATAGAAGTTGCAGGAAAGAATGATATTATGGCTCCAAGTGATGAGGGTGAAAAAGATATTGAAGAAAAAACATCTGTATCACGTAAAGCATTGGCAACGCCTGTTGCAAGGGCAATGGCAAAACAGATGGGTATTGATATAAATCAGATACCAGGAAGCGGACCCTCAGGAAGGGTTAAAAAAGAGGATATTTTGAATTTTAAGTCAACAGGATTAGATATTAAACCTGAGTCTGATATCATTAAAAAATCCTTTACTCCCGATGAATCATTAAAACAAACTGCTGGGGATGTTACATATAAACCATTAACACAGATAAGGAAAACTATTGCTAAGAACATGCTTCAATCAAAGCATAATGCCGCTCATATGTCGGTTTTCGAAGAAGTAGAAATATCCGGACTGATGGAAGTCAGATTACGCTATAAGCAGAGATTTGCTGATAAAGGTGTCAAGTTAACCTATCTTCCTTTTATTGTAAAAGCTGTAGCACAAGCATTAAAACATCACCCACAGTTGAACTCACAGATTGATACTGAGAATAATAGAATGATTTATAGGAATCGTTATCATATTGGTATTGCTGTTGATGCTCCAGACGGTTTAGTGGTACCTGTTATACGTGATGCCGATAAATTGTCTATATTTCAGATTGCAGGCCAGATTGGAGAGCTGGCTAATAAAGCAAGAACCAGAAAACTGACTCTTGAAGATTTAAAAGATGGCTGCTTCAGTATTACAAGTTTTGGCTCATTTGGAGGTATCTATGCAACCCCGGTTCTAAACTATCCTCAGGCAGGTATTCTTGGAATTGGGCGTATACTAAAAACTCCCGTTGTAAAAGATGATGAAATTGTAATTGGAAATATTATGCCACTATCACTTACTGTTGATCATAGGGTAGTTGATGGGGGTGAAACCACCAGATTTATTTACAAAGTAATGGAGTATTTAACTGACCCAATCTCTTTTTTAATGGAAGAGTAAATCATGTATAATTATTAAATTAAAAGTCTAGAAGTTATTGAACTTAGCAAATTTGATATATTGTTCCCAGTCATAATCAGTAACATCATGAACACCCGTTCTTAGATGATAACTGACAACTCCTATAATTGGTGAGTCAGGTTGAGGCATTGTTGTTGTAATAAGGCCGGAAATTCCATATAAATTATAAGCAACTGATGCCTCTTTTGCTGATAAAAATTCTCCTTTAGGGTCTGCCCATAAATCATCAGTGGCACTGGCTATATACACAGGTCTTGGTGCTATCAAGGATATAAGCATATGCTGATCAACAGGTAACATGTATTCTTTCTTTGAATATTTCTTGAAGTTACCACAAAACCAATGCGGAAAAGCGGTATTAATAACCTCTATAGTTTCACCAAAGTTACGTTTAGAAAGAGCCGCACCCATTTCTCCTGAATTATTTGAAATACATCCTGCAAACCTTTTATCAGTTGCAGCTGCCCAAAGTGCTGCCTTCCCTAATCTTGAATGACCGAATACAATTACTTTTTCATGATCTATATCCTCATCAGCTTCAATGTAATCCATTACACGTGACAATCCCCAGCTCCATGCTGCTATTGTACCCCACTCATCTGCCTCAGGTTTTTTCTGATCTTTTAAATAGAACAATTGATGTATTCCATCACTAAAATCATCTTTATCCGGATCAATATCTCCTCTGTAAAGTGTGACAAGACCATAACCGGCATTTATAATTTTCTCCACTGACCATCTTCTGCTCATTTCTCCTCTGGACTTTTCTGTTGCCTGATTAGATGTAACACCCAGTGCTTCATTTGCAGGCACCCATGATTTTGTAATGAATATATTCTTATCGTCAATAACTGTATGATTTCCCTGGAAGTTATATCCCAAAAATACAGGAGCCTTTTTTATGGAATTAGGTAGATATATTAATAGGTCCGTACTTAATTCTTTCCCGTTTTTAATAAATGTCAGGGTGACTTGTTTGCGTTTTGCTAAACTATTTAAATAATTCCCATGCTCGGTGATTTTCACAATCACAGAGTCAAGTTTGCCAGGTATATTGCCATAAACATGATTAGTAAAACTGTAAAGAATCTCAGGCCTCCTGAATTCCTCCCAATCATTAACGTTGTTAATAATCATTCCACTATGAGATGTTAATATTGAAGGAAGGGAATAAGTCTCTACTTTCGATTCATCATAATTCACATTCCACTCCTGAGAGAATATCAAAAATGTATTTATGAATATAGTTGTGAAAAGGATCAAAGAAGATTTCCTGATAATCATGATAAGGTTTGTTTTAGTAGGTAAATAGCTTCAAATCATTATTTTTCAAATTTAATAAACATT
>NZ_JAQVHI010000048.1:9450-12225 GCF_028696275.1 Lascolabacillus sp. | reverse complement strand
CTTTTTTTATCGGATAAACCGCACAATGTTAAAGTATTATTGAATTGAGATATAAAGATTGTGCTATGCTATATTATTAAAAGGTAGAGGTCAGATAGCATCCAATAATCTGCTTTTATGTGGAGAATTTCCGAAACGTTTACTATAAAGATTCACCAAGTGTGAAACACTTTTAAAATCGTACATCTTTGCAATCTCTGTAATGCTCATGTCAGAATTAAGTACTAGCGACTGAATTTCTTCCATTTTACGGTCAAGCATCCATTGGTAAGGAGTTTGTCCGAAACTCTTCTTAAAATGGCGTGTAAATGTTCTTACGCAGTCGTATTGACAAAGTTCTGCCAGTTCAGTTACGTTTTTTGTAGACATATAGTTCTTGAGAACTTTATCTTCAAATGACTTTGATCTTGTTGTATGAGGAATAAGTTTAACAAGTACAATTTCTTTATCTGAAATGGACTTAACTTTACTAGTCATTCCATCTGAAAATGTAAATGTGCATGACTCAACATCTGTGAGCAAGTACTTACGTACGTTATCTATGTTTTTATTTTCTGTGTCCATATTTTCCCTTATTAAATGTTCCTTTATAAGTAATATCACCTAAAGTAATGCGAATGTTATACTCATCTGCTCCTAAACCTGAAAGGCTTACTATACCAACCCCATTATCAAATACATCAAAGAATGAAGTCTTAGCACCTTTACTTCCATAAATTTCAACGAATACCGGACCGGTATAGTTTTCTACAGTAACGGTTACTTCATTTTTTCCTGAGTAAACTACGACAGCAGGTTCAACTGTAGCCATGAATGACTGAACACCAAATGATTGTCTTGCAATTCGTGTGGTTCCACCCTCTCTGCTTATATCTACAATATCTTCCCAATTATCCTGCACCCTGTTTTCATTCTGTATGTTTGAAGGAAAAGCTAGTGCTATACAAACTGTCATTAAGAATAACACAAATCCTGTTTTTTTCATTTTCTTGAATTTTTAATGCGTTAGAGATTAGTGACACAAAATAACTCACTATTGACACAAAAATCAATACCCTATCACTTTTTTAACGGCATTATTACACTCTTATTCTTGATTTACAGCTATTTAATATTGTCCTTTTTAACGGCAATTAATGTCGTTTTAATCATTAAATAGCGAAATATCGAGATTATTTTCGCTCATTTTCTTTTTTAATTGCGATTTTCTAACTCTTACACTTTCAACTGTTGTATTCATAAAAGTTGCGAGCTGACGGTTGTCTGCATCGCATGCGAGAAGCATTAGCATCATTTTTTCATTAGCATTTAAAATACCATTTTCATCTATTAAATGAGTATAGCTATAGAATGTCTCCTCATCAGGCGATAGTGTCCTGTTTATATCACGAAGATCAGTGTCCGTATTCTTCAATATTGTCTGCATCTCTTTATAGACCTTGGGCTGAGAGGATACATACTTTTGTGTGAGTTTCTCAAACTCGCTCTGAAGAAATGTAAGCCTGTCCGAAATATTACTATATAATAGCAGCAACCATTTACGCTTACCCTCCTCTTTTCTCATAATCTCAGCCTGCATCTCCTGATGCCTCATTTTTTCCTCGGCCTGCATAAGTTTAGTCTGAGTAACTCTCCTGACTTTCCTCGCATACATCAATATAAATATTAATACTATAACAAGAATTAGAGCAAAGATTATAACTCTAAGCGTTTGCTGACGAGCACGTAGGGCCTCATTCTCAGACTCTGTGAGATCATATTTCTTCTCAAGTTCGGTAATCTGAGTATCCAACCTCTCACGAATAGAGTTTTTGTATAGCTCAAAAGCCTCTTTTCTGTAAAGATGCGCCATCTCAGTATTGTTTTGCTTCTCCGCTATATCTGCAATACTTTGGTAAAATAGATAATTCTGACTATACGTGCTATCTTTTATCATATCCAATGCTATCTGAGCATAAAGCATTGCACTATCTAAAAGTTGAAGTCCAACATACCTGCTCGATATATTGTAGTAAACCCTTGATACATCGATGCTCTCATCTTGCGATCTCACAAGTGACAATTTTGCTTTTTCTCTTTCAAGTGCAGTGACAGGATCTCCGATAACATCATAATAAAACGACTGGGCATTGAATATAAAATAGTCTTTTTCCGGCAACAGATTATAAAATGCAGACAAAGAATCAAGGTAATTTTTCCCATTTACAATATTCCTCATCTTCATCTCATTCCAGAAAAATGCAAGATAGGTATCAAACAGATGTACTGAATCTTGCTCTAGTTGAGCAAAATCTTTCGCTTTTTGATAATGCTCATTAGCAGAAATATAGTTCCTGCCATTATAATTTATATTACCTAGAAAATAATTGATTAGATAACCTAGTGATGGATTGGGTTGTGATGTAGCATTCAGTAACCTGCTTGCCTCCCTGAGAGGCTCATAAACAGTACTATCCATAATACCCATACGAGTACGCACAATTCCCTGATAAGCTAATGATCTTATCAGATTAGGATTTTTTGGATCATGAGATTTATAATAATATGTTACTGAATTTATAAGTGAGTCACTCGTAAAATCTACATATGTCTTATCGTCAGATATAGTCTTAAGAAGGTTGTAATATGCTCTGTTAGACCTATTTAATGATTCTACATCCAGCGTTTTTAAACTATCTGACACAAGTCGGGGATTACTGTCTATCATAGTATCCCAGTATGAAAGCGTAAGATTAATATCTATGTCCTCTGCTTTCTCAGAACATGAATGACATA
>NZ_JAQVHI010000048.1:0-9350 GCF_028696275.1 Lascolabacillus sp. | reverse complement strand
CTGGCATACTTGAAACTGGAGTAAACATACCTCCAAGAAGAATCAGAATTAGAATAAAAAACATAACAAGAAAACTTGCCTGTTGCATAGTGGAAGAATAATTAGATATGATAAGTCCCAATCCTGAAATGGACAGAATAAAAACAATTGAAGAAAAAAGGATAGCGATAACACCTCCCATCGGCCAAAGCCCGTATAACATGTAGGCAGTTGTAACAGAAATAATCATTACAATTAATCCGACAATCCAGAATGGGATAAGTTTGGCAAGAATAAAATGATACCTTTTTACCGGGGTGACATTTATCTGTTGTATAGTACCATTTTCTTTTTCCATAACAATATTAAGTGCAGGTAAAATGCCACATATAAGCGTTAATAAGAGTACCATGAACCCTGGTATCATAAAATTCTTATAATCCAGTTCAGGGTTAAATTTATTTTGGGTGATAATATCAATCTTAGGTCTTCGCAACATGTTTTCTCTCGATTCCGGAGGAATTGTGTAAACTAACTCGCTACGTAGCTCCGACGAGAAATCATTCACAATCTGCATAATATAATTGCTGCCTAATAATCCAAGAGTGCCATTTACAGAATTCACTGCTACACCCAGAGAGGAAGTCCTGCTTTTAATAATATCTCTGTCAAACGATGCTGGTATCTCAATTATCATATCTGTCTCACCATTATCCATATTCAACATTGCTGTTTTATAATCAAGTGGAGTATCGTTAAGAATAAAATATTTAGAAGCATCAATTTTGTCGGTTAATCTTTTGGAGTAACTGCTTTTACTGTGATCCACAACATCTATTTTGATGTTTTTAATTTCAAAACTCACAGCCCATGGAAAAATGAGAAGTACCATAATTGGATACAATATGATCAATTTGGGAATCAAAGGATTTCTGAACATCTGCTTAAACTCTTTTTCTACGAGAAATTTTAAAGTTTTCATCCGATTAAAACTATTTATTTTAATATATCAGACTGAGGTAACCGCTTGTTACTTTATATCTACTCCAATCTCTTTTTTGTTTTTATAATTGTGACCCCCAAAAGGAACAGAGTCATTCCAATCAGTATCAGCAACTCTTTCCAGATTACAAATAATCCTTGTCCCTGGATCATTACTTTACGTACAGCATCAATAAACCATCGTGCCGGCACAATTGTAGATATTGCCCTTAATAATACAGGCATATTTTCCACGGGAAAAATCATTCCTGACAACATTAGTACCGGTATCATGGCAGTAATAGCCGAAAAAATAACCGCGTTAACCTGTTTATCTACTAAAGTGGAGACTGTCAAACCATATGTCAGAGTAAGTGAAATGTATATTATTGCGACCAAAGAAAGCAGAATCAGGCTACCATTCACAGGTACACCCATAACAAAATAACTTAGTAGTAGTATAATAACAAAGTCAATAAATGATATTACCATATAAGGTATAGTCTTTGCAAAAATCATTGTACCCTGTTTAAGTGGCGATGCAAGCAAAACCTCCATTGTTCCTCTCTCTTTTTCTCTGACGATAGAGACGGATGTCATTATAGTACATATAATCATAAGCACAAGTCCCATTATTCCAGGAACAAACATATAAGATGATTTCATTTGTGGGTTGTAGATCATTCTGTTCTCAGTCAGAATCTGAAAAGGAACCTCCGTAAGTTCGGTTTGCTCTTGCTGATAACCTAATATAATTGCAGAAGCATAAGATGCCGAGATATTTCCTCGATTGGGATCTGAACTATTTGCAATTAATTGAACCGCTGCACTTCCTGAATTCACTATATCTTCCTGAAAGTTATGCTGAAAGACAACTGCCAGATCGAGTTTATCCTTTCTCAATGCTTCTTCCATGTCATTCATTGTTTGCATATATCCCAGAAAGGTAAAGTAGGTATTGTTTTTAATTCTCTCAGCAATGTCTGTAGTAAAGTCATCTGGCACTGGATCATAAAAAGCTACTCTGATGTTCTGCACCTCCATATTTATAGCAAATCCAAACAGTAGGATTTCTACAACAGGCAGACCTATTATTATAAGCAATGTTCTGCTATCACGAATGATATGACGGAACTCTTTATCTACAAAAGCAATAAATTGTTTCATTTTAATCCCCTCTCTGCTTTGCGTGCAAGCTTTCTGAATACCTCATCCATTGTTTCAGCTTTGAATTGTCTTCTCAATTCTGAAGGTGAATCAAGGGCTTCAATTCTGCCATCTACCATTATTGATACTCGATTGCAGTATTCGGCTTCATCCATATAGTGAGTGGTCACAAAAACTGTAATTCCCCGGTCAGATGCATCATAAATCATCTCCCAGAACTGTCTCCGCATGGCAGGATCTACCCCACCTGTTGGTTCATCCAGAAAAACTATCTCGGGTTCATGAAAAATTGCAACCGAGAATGCCAGTTTTTGTTTCCAGCCCAAGGGAAGATATTTCACCAATGTATTTCGTTCTTTCTCAAAATCAAGTTTCTTGAGAAGTATATCTGTTTTTAATGCTATTTCTTTTCCTGAGAGACCATATATACCTCCAAAAAGTCTAATATTTTCCCAAACTTTCAAGTCTTCATAAAGTGAAAACTTTTGACTCATATAACCAATATTTCGTTTTATCAACTCGTTCTCTCTTATTATATCATAACCTGCAACTGTTCCCTCTCCTGCAGTTGGCATACTTATACCGCACAACATCTGCATTGCAGTTGTTTTACCTGCACCATTGGCACCAAGAAATCCAAATATTTCTCCCTCTTCAACATTAAATGAGATATGATCCACGGCGGTGAAACTGCCAAACTTTTTGGTAAGATCTGAAACCTCAATAACCTTTTTGCTCATACTATTTACTTGTCAATGCCATAAAACAATCCTCAACAGTTGGCTCTATAGAAGCTATTTTCACATCACTGAACTCTTTATCTAAGAGATATTGCTTTAGCTCATCAATCTGCAGATCATCATCTACCGTAATATGAATTTTGTCTCCAAATGCGAAACTTCTTTTAATTCCTTCATGGTTCCGTAATTCGTGCAGAATAGCCGACATCCTGCTTCCTTCAACGGCCCATAAACTCTCGGTGAATTTATCAATAATTCCTTTTGGAGTATCAGATGCAATAAATTTACCTTCGCGAATAAGAGCAATTCTATCACATCTGCCGGCCTCGTCCATATAGGCAGTAGATAATAGTATAGTAATACCTTGCTCTTTCAGACGTGCCAGCATATCCCAGAACTCTTTTCTGGAAACGGGATCTACACCTGTGGTGGGTTCATCAAGAATCAATATTTCAGGTTTATGAATCAGCGCACAACTTAATGCCAGCTTCTGTTTCATTCCTCCCGAAAGAGCACCTGCACGTCGATTCTTAAAAGGTTCAATCTGCTGGTAAATATCTTTAATGAGATGATAATTTTCTTCAATTGTAGTGCCAAATAGTGTTGCAAAGAACTTTAGATTCTCTTCTACACTCAAATCCTGATATAGTGAAAATTTGCCCGGCATATAGCCAATAATCTGTCTTATCTTTCTGTAATCTTTCACAATATCATATCTGTTCATAATAGCTGAGCCGCTATCAGGTAGAATAAGTGAGGCAAGAATTCTGAACAAAGTGGACTTTCCGGCACCATCGGGACCAATCACTCCAAATATCTCTCCATCATCTACCGTGAAAGATATCCCGTTGAGGGCATTTTTTTTCCCGCTCTTTCCGTAACTCTTATGTAAATCTTTTACCTCTATCATCTTAATTAAATTTCACTTCGCCATACATGCCAATTTTAAGAAATCCATCATTAGGTACAGCTATCCTAAGTGCATAAACCAGATTAGCCCGTTCATTTTTGGTCTGTATGGTTTTAGGAGTAAATTCTGATTTTTCTGATATCCATTTAATTGTCCCTTTATACGATTTCATACCTCCTTTGCCATCATCAACACTAACTGTCACCAGATCATTTAACTTAATCATAGCAAGCTGATCGTTTGTAACATATGCCCTTAAGTACATCACACCGGTATCAGCAACCTTAAAGAGAGGAGTGCCCATAGTAGCAAGTTCTCCAACTTCGATATATTTATTTAATACTGTACCTGAGATGGGACTTACTATGCGGGTTTTCTCAAGCTGATCATCAAGTTGTGCTATCTGTATTTCTAATGAGGAGCTTTGTGCTGTTATATGTGCAATACTTTTCTGAAGAGTGGATGTTTGTGCTGAAAGCTGACTCTCCAATACTTCCAGTTGAGATACAATATCATCTAGTTGTTTTTGATTTGCTGCATTAGCAGAAACCAACCTTTCCACTCTTTCCTTTTCTCTCTTCAAGCTGTTTATCTGATCTCTTAAAGCTGCTGTCTGAGCATTAATATCAGGCTGTTGAGCTATAACTCCTTTGGCATTGGAAAGAAGGCTCATTTTATGGAGGTATAGCTGTGTGCTATCTATAATTCCTACTAGTTGTCCCTTCTGTAACTGATCTCCTTCATTCAAATTAAATTCTAAAACTGTACCGTTTGCCTGAGAGGATACAATTACTTCAGTTGCTTCGAATGATCCGGTAGCGTCGTAATTATCTTCTCCATCTTTGCATGAAATCATCAATAGTAGAATTGATATTGCAGTGAATAATTTAAATGGTTTCATAATTTAATTATATGTTATATCTTATTGTAGCCATGTTGTTATTTTTCAGACATTTAAGCCCGAAATAAGATAGAATTAGTTTTGATTTGTAATGTATTTAAGAGAATAAACAGACATTAGAAATTGAATCTCATGCAGAACCTTTGCCTGCTTGGCTGACTCTTCTGCAATAATTTCCTTCATCAGATCGGAAACGGTCATAGTACCATTCTCTACCTTTATTTCGGTAGTCTCACGTATCTGAGTATGCAGTCTGATAATTTCTTCATCATCCTGCATAGTTTTTCTATATTTTTCAATTTCAATTTGTTGTTGTGGTATCACTATATTCAGATTTTGAAGAAATATTTCTCTGCGTGAGTTGACTGCCGACTTTTGCAAATCAATCTTCCTGATGTCACTCTTCAAGGTGTATAGATTGCTGAAATTCCAGGTCAGTCGCACTCCTCCTAAAAAATAGGGGTTAAATTGGTTATCAAACATGTTTAGACCTGGTTTACCATAGCCTCCCTGAGCAAATGCACCAATAGTTGGCATTACACCTGCATTCAGGAGCGATTTCTGTGATTCTAAGGCATTCTCTTGTGCTTCAAACATCAGGATTTCAGGTCTGTTGATTATCGGCAGGATTGTTGTAATTCCTGGATCTGGTTTAACAAATACCATATCGCTATTAAGCTCTTCACCTATAAGTACCGACAACATTTGAATATACGCCATCAGATTTGATTCAAGATTAGTTCGCTGTTGCCTTGCTTTTAGCCGTTCAACTCTTACTATCATGAGGTCGGACTCGTTAGCTACACCATTTTGCATATAAGCTTTTACATTATCATAATTACGCTGAAGTTCTTTCTCCAGAATTCCAAGTTGATTTAATTGCTCTTTAATCAGTAAAACACCAAAATAGAGATTATTTACACGCTCTTTTAAAGTATATATCTCATTATTGAGCTGCCTTTTGTCTAACTCTGCATTAACCTCAATACTATTCTTTTGTGCCGAAACTCTTCCTCCGTCCCATATAAGCTGATTTAATTCAGCAACTACTCTGAATTGATCCCGATCAATAGTAGGAAGCTGAAATCCCGGTACTTCAAGATCAATACTTGTTACATCTGACTGCCATGTTCCTTGAGCAATAAAGGATCCCTGAGGGAAATATGCTTTATTAGCATTTGCAATGTTAAACTCTTTTGTTTTCTCAATAATATCATACATGGCAATTGCTGGATAGTTAGCCTCAGCCTTAACCTGACATTCTTCAATAGTTATATTTTGACCAGATATAAATGGTATGTACACTGAAGTCAAAACTATCGATATCAATAATGTTTTGAGTGGCATAATTATATTCTATTATTTTTTTATGGTTGCTGTTATCCATTCTAAAATCTTCTCTTTTCGTTCTGACACAAAATCAACAAACTCTTCTTTTTTTACTAATCCCGAAGATATGATCAATGGTTTTGCAACGAATGGGAATATAGTTAGACTTAATATATTGACTATCATATGAGAAGCTGTCATTTCGATGTTTCTCTCCTTAAGCTGTTTCTCTATAACCGGCTGTGCTATCAATCGAGCATTTTCAGTAATCTCTTTGAAGAGCTCCTTGTTAATTGTCAGTTCATTAAGTATAAAGATTGGAAGTTCTTCATTTTCAATAAGCAATTTGGTATAATTTTCAGTTATCAGTCTGATCTTGTCTTCTAATGGAATAGTCTCATCCCACATAACAGGACCAATTGCACCTAATAGAATCCTGAACTTCTCTTGCACTACTTTTTTGTAAAGTTTCTCTTTACTGCCAAAGTAATAATTCAACAATGCCAGATTTGTTTCTGCTTCCTCTGCTATCTCTCTGGTCTTTGTTGCTGCATACCCTTTCTGTGTGAAGAGTTTATCTGCTGCTTTGATAATTTTTTGTTCTGTTGTATTCTTATTCATCATTTTTTTTCAATATTCCCTGCAATAGAAAGTAAATGTAATTTAATCACATGATTTAAACATCTGTTTAAATCTTTTGTTTAATCAGACATTATGTATTTAACATTATTTAGCGCAGATCAGAATAGCGTTATAATCTCCACATATTCATCAAACTATGACATGCATACTAAAAATAGTATCCATAACTAACGTACGGATGAAATCGCCGTGACAATTCAGAATAACCCAATTCAAGTCGCAGTGGCCCGGCAACAGTCAGATAAGAGTAACCCAAATTAACACCTAAAAATGAATCACCTTCAAGGAGTGTGTGCAGATGATTGTTATGTATAGTAAAATTAAGATTGGTATATAGATAGTTATTTGTAGTAAAATTGTAATGGATATTCACATCAGTTGAAAACACCATGTTTTCAAGAAACTCCATGCCGGTTGATCCCTGAAGTGATATCTGTTGTGGCATATAGTGTCCATCTGTTCTTCCTCCTACCAAATTCCTGTACATTCGAGGTACACTGTCGTTCATAATATATCTGGCAGTAATACGAGGTGTAATAAAAACTTTATCACTAAGAGAAAAAGGTTTTAACATTTTCATCCTCACCACATTCAGGGGTGCTTCATTTTCCATACTCACGAAGTTGTCAGTATGTAGTGAGTACTGAAAAGAAAAATACAGACCAGAGGTGGGGAAGAAATCTTTGTTGAGATTATCGTATACTCCATTCAGCAGATAATTAAAATAGAGAAGGTCATTTAATTCTGATTGGGGTGATTCGAAAACACTACCCATCGCCTTGTAGAAATGGAAATGTTCCATCTGAGCTCCAAGATGCAGCATTATATTTCCGAAGTAAAACTCAGAAAAAACGAGATTCAGGCTATTTCTTGTTATCCCAAGATTATATAATAATTTACCTCTGTCATAAATACTTAGATCATTTTTACCTATTTTGTAATTTATACCCCCTTTAAAAAATATTCCACGGTTTATAGAATAATCAATCATCAGAAAGGGATCACGACTTAGTCTGGTGGTTATATCGAACATAGAATTGAGTGAACTATTCAGCCTGATTGTGGTATTTGCAAGTATTGCAGCCAAATCATTACTGTCAAAATGTATTCCCAGATTCAACCGATTAGCTTCTTTTACATCAACTGTTATAATAAGATCAAAAGGATCTTCACCTTCAAATCTGTAATAGACTCTGTCGAACATCCCGCTACCATAAATCTTGGAAATCATATTGTCCAGCTCTTCTCTGGTAATACTACCATTATAATTGTCTATCCATCTGTTCAGATAACTTCTCTCTCTTTGCGTTATTCCTTCAACATATATATTATTGATTGTAAGTGTATCAAGCTCAAGATATGGATTTCTCTTTTTAGTTTGATTGTAAAAATTGGTGTCGATGGAAAGAGACTTTTTAAGTTTGGTAAGTTCATCACGATGTTCAATTGCAGCAGTAAATCCCCTTTGAATAATAGTATCAATTGCTGTTTTGTGAAAATCCATCATTCCAAAAGGATACACATCAGGTGTAATTAAAATATCAGTATCTGAAATATTATTGTTTAATTTATACTGGCCAATAAAGTTCCATATCTGCTGAGTAATCTCAGAAATAGTTCCTCTGCTTTGTTCCAGTTCTTTCTCATCACGAGAAAAAGTAACTCCTATTACAATATCCGCACCCATGCTACGAACCAGATCCACAGGGTAATTATTAACTACACCGCCATCAATTAAAAGCATACTATCTCTCTCGACAGGTGTGAATACCCCGGGAATAGCCATACTTGCACGAATTGCTTCTGCAAGATTTCCTTCACGCATAACAATCTCGTTGCCTGTACGTACATCTGCTGATATACATCCAAATGGTATGGGCAAATCATCAAAACTGATATTATGATGATAACCTATTGTTGAATTCAGAAAAAGATTGTAAATATTCTGACCTGTATATACTCCGGCAGGTAGAGATACTATACGGGAATTTTCACCAAAAGGAAACTCATAGGGTAAGGAAACCACATATCTGCTTTGGTTATTTCTCCTGAATGCGGGTATATTTTCACGGTAAACACCATCACTCATAAGGTGGTTCCAGTCTTGTACCTGAATTAATGAGTCAATCATATCCGTGGTGTATCCCACTGCATACAGACCACCCACAACAGCTCCCATGCTGGTACCGGCTATATAATCGATAGGAATACCAATTTCTTCGAGTACTTTTAATACGCCCACATGAGCAAAACCTTTTGCACCACCACCACTTAAAACTACTCCAACCTTTTTCCTTTGAGGATTACTTCCAGGTGTAGCAACTTTATTCACCTCACTGCCTAAAACAACAATCACCAGGAATAAGTAAATACATATTATAGAAAGTCGTTTTTTCATTTGGCTAGTTGTAATATTAAATAATTGGATGTTACAAATATAACCAAAATTCATAAAAAGCGACTCTCTCTATTTAGGGGTAATAAATTATATAAAAAAATGCAATCTGGTTGGAAAAAGATATGACTGTTTGTGGATTATAAAAAGGTATATTATGGCAATATTCTCTAATATTTGTTAGAAGATGTTCGAATAAAAAGAGCGATTCGTTTTAATGAACCGCTCTTTTTATAAAAATTTATTGCTCCAATTTTTGTGACCCCGGAGGGGCTCGAACCCTCGACCCATTGATTAAGAGTCAAT
>NZ_JAQVHI010000047.1:4052-12925 GCF_028696275.1 Lascolabacillus sp. | reverse complement strand
GCGTTAACAGAATTCATATGCGCGATAAGATCAAGCAGTTTTACTGAGAAAGCCCATTCGTTATCATACCATGAAAGTACCTTAACGAAGTTAGGACTCAACTGAATACCACCTTTTTCATCAAAGATTGAAGTGTGAGGATTACCAATGAAGTCGCTTGAAACAACTGCATCACTAGTATAACCAAGAACACCTTTCAATTCCCCTTCTGAAGCTTCTTTCATTGCAGCGCAAATTTCTTCATAAGTAGTCTCTTTTTCAAGACGAGCTGTAAGGTCTACAACAGAAACGTTAAGAGTAGGAACGCGAAGTGACATACCTGTAAGTTTGCCATTTAGTTCTGGTATAACTTTACCTACAGCTTTTGCAGCACCTGTAGAAGAAGGAATAATGTTGCCAGAAGCAGCGCGACCACCTCTCCAGTCTTTTGCTGAAGGACCATCAACTGTTTTCTGAGTTGCAGTTGTTGAGTGTACTGTTGTCATTAATGCTTCAACAATACCGAATTTATCGTGTAAAACTTTTGCGATTGGAGCAAGACAGTTAGTAGTACATGATGCGTTAGATACAAACTGTTCACCTTTAGTGTAAGTTTTGTGGTTTACACCAACTACAAACATACGAGTGTCGTCTTTTGAAGGACCTGACATTACAACATATTTTGCTCCTGCATCGATATGAGCCTGAGCTTTATCTTTTGATAGGAAAAGACCTGTAGATTCAACAACATACTCAGCACCAATAGCATCCCACTTAAGATCGGCTGGGTTTCTTTCTGAAGTTACACGGATTTCGTTACCGTTTACAATAAGTTTACCGTCTTTAACATCGATAGTTCCGTTAAATTTACCATGAATTGTGTCATACTTTAACATATATGCAATGTAATCCACATCTAGTAAATCGTTTATACCCACTACCTGGATATCATTTCTTTCTTGAGAAGCACGGAAAACTAAGCGTCCGATGCGACCGAATCCGTTAATACCTACTTTAATCATACTTTATTGAATTTATTTGTTAAAAGTGTTCTATTTTAAACCCTAAAATCTAATCGAGTTACAAAAATACAATTTCTTTTCTTTTGAATAAAATATTTTATATCAAAAATCTGAAAATTATAGTGCTAACCTCATCATTATACTTTCTCCTTCAATATCTTTTTCATATTTATAACCAAATCGATTATGTAACCTTATAGAGTTTCGGTTCTCTTTTAACATCTTGGAGTATATGGATTCAAGTCCTAAAGATCTTGCATATTCGTGAATCATATTCATAACATCTACAGCAACTCCTTTTCCCCAATATTCTTTATTACCTATATAACCAAATATCTCTGCGTCTTTCTCCCCAATATTTTTAAGACCGCCTATAACTATTGGCTCTCCATTATGCCAACCTACAGTAATCCAGTAGTCTTTTCGATTCTTAATACTTTCAAACCATTTTTTTTGTTCATCCTTAGAGAAATCGGGTGTTATTGTAAGTCTCTTTATTTCAGGGTCATTAAGCCATTCCCAGGATTTTTCAAGAGCTACTTCATCCATTTCTCTCATATCCAGGTTTACAATTCGTCTGAATTCCATTTTTTTTGAATTTATTAAATTAAAATATTGATATATGCAAAATATAAACAAATAGTATTCATTTTTGTTGAAAATCATATAGCTATTACTACCACTTTTTCGATTCTTAAACTTAAACATAAGTCTCATTTAGAAACTAACATTTGTCTTTTCAAATTTATAAAGTGTAAAGTGCACTGAGTTTTATCTTAATCTAGGTTGAGAAACTTAATATTATTATGGGATTAAATATTTGATTGTTATAGACAGAATATTTCACTTAGTGTTCTTGAAATTATAGTCTTTCTTGTTTATGTATAGCTTATGTAAATGTATTAACTTCCTGACGAATCACTAAATTTAATTATCTTTGTACTCCAATTTTATACAATCAAATTTCACTAGAACAAATATTTAAATTCATATATGGCTGACGATAAAAAGATTATTTTTTCGATGGTGGGGGTGAGTAAAACATTTCCGCCACACAAGCAAGTACTTAAGGATATTTACCTTTCGTTTTACTATGGTGCCAAAATTGGTATAATTGGTTTAAATGGATCAGGTAAATCAACACTTTTAAAGATTATAGCTGGTATTGAAAAGGAATATCAGGGTGATGTAGTTTCTGATAAAAGCTTTACTGTAGGCTATCTTGAGCAAGATCCTAAACTTGATCCTGACAAAACAGTAATAGATGTAGTTCGCGAAGGAGTGAAACCAGTTATGGATTTACTTACAGAGTATGAGGATATAAATCTGAAGTTTGGTTTACCGGAATATTACGAGGATGAAGAAAAGATGAATGGGCTGTTTGCTCGCCAGGCTGAACTACAAGATAAACTTGATGCTTGTGATGCATGGAATATTGACAACCGACTGGAGCGTGCAATGGATGCTTTACGTTGTCCACCCGAAGATCAGTCTATAAGTGAACTTTCCGGTGGAGAACGTCGCCGTGTAGCTCTTTGTCGCCTATTACTTCAGGAACCTGATGTATTGCTACTCGATGAGCCTACAAACCATTTGGATGCTGAGTCAATCGACTGGCTCGAACAGCACTTACAACAGTATAGAGGTACAGTTATCTGTATAACACACGACCGCTATTTTCTCGATCATGTGGCTGGGTGGATCCTGGAATTAGATAGAGGTGAAGGTATTCCCTGGAAAGGTAATTACACCTCATGGCTTGAACAGAAAACAAAAAGAATGGAGCAGGAGGAAAAACAGGCCAGTAAACGAAGGAAAACATTAGAGCGAGAACTTGAGTGGATTAATCTGGCTCCAAAAGCACGTCATGCGAAGGGTAAAGCACGTATTAATTCTTATGAACAGATGCTTAATCAAGATCAGAAGGAACGTGAAGAAAAGCTAGAGATTTTTATTCCGAACGGACCGCGATTGGGTAATAAAGTTATAGAAGCTCATGGTGTATCTAAAGCATTTGGTGATAAGCTATTATTTGATAATCTTAACTTTATGTTACCTCCTAACGGTATTGTAGGAGTTATCGGTCCTAACGGTGCAGGTAAAACTACACTTTTCCGCTTAATTCAGGGTATGGAAAAGCCTGATGCAGGTAAATTCGAGGTGGGAGAGACTGTTGTTACTGCCTACGTAGATCAAGCTCATGAGGCTATTGATCCAAATAAGACTGTTTATCAAGTAGTATCTGGTGGATCTGATTTCGTGAGAGTAGGAGGAAGAGATATAAATTCAAGAGCATATTTGGCTCGTTTTAACTTCTCCGGAGCAGATCAGGAAAAACTTTGTGGTGTTCTTTCAGGAGGTGAAAGAAATAGGCTGCATCTGGCACTTACACTTAAAGCTGGTGCTAACGTTTTGTTGCTTGACGAACCTACAAATGATATTGATGTGAATACTTTGCGTGCATTGGAAGAAGGACTCGAGAATTTTGCAGGTTGTGCAGTTGTAATTTCTCACGACAGATGGTTTCTTGATAGAATATGTACTCATATACTTGCATTCGAAGGTAACTCAGAAGTATTCTTCTTCGAAGGAACTTACAGTGAGTATGAGGAAAACAAGAAAATGAGATTAGGTAATTCAGAGCCTAAGAGGGTAAGATACAGAAAATTGTAATGAATTAAAAAACTGAAATAGAATCAGTATGCCAAAAATAAGAATATTAGTGTATGTTTTGACTTGTGTTTTGAGCTATTCGGTTTATGGTCAGAATATTATGATAAAAGGCAAGGTGTTGGATGCTAAATATAAGACACCAGTACCATACGCAGCTATTTATATTCATAATACACCAAATGGTACAATTTCTGATAATGTAGGGGAGTTCTCTTTCGAGGCTCCCATTTCATTAAAAGAGAGTACACTTGTTATTGCCAGACAAAAATATAAACTTCAGTATATTGAACTTGTTAATCAATTGAATTCTGATTTTTTAGTTTTTCTGGAACCAGACAATTTTGAGTTATTATCTAAGAATCTTCAAGATAGTTTAAATGATAGGTCAAATAAAATAGCTAATACTATTAACAGTTTGGCAAATTTTGTGAAGGATGACTGGATTCCACTTGGTAATCCAGAGTCATATAAGTTTGATTTTGGACGTATACAAACATTGCCTACATATAACCCTATAGAAGGATTACGTCTGAGGATGGGTATTGCATCTAATGGAAGACTAAGCCCTAACATTTTTATAAATAGTTATATTGCATACGGGTTAAAGGATCATAAATGGAAATACAGAGGTGAATTATCATATTCTTTTGATAAGAAAGCCTATCACGAAAATGAGTTCCCAAAGAATAAAGTATCTCTGGTATATGAAAATGATATATATTCTCCCGGTGAAATGCATCCTCTCTCACCTAATAACATGCTTTTAATTACATTTAGAAGATCTGAGAATGAGGCTACTTATCGCAATTTTGGTGAGATTTATTATGAGAGAGAATATAAAAATGGAATATCGCATACATTCAATATTAGAAAATCAAGACTAGTTCCTCAAGGAAATTTAAGATTCGAGCAGTTAACAAGTGATATAACTTCACCTAATGGTGAACTAAGAAGTATAGATAATCAACTTAATACTTTAGAGGCAGGAGTCCATTTCAGATATTCAGCAAGAGAAGCATACGAACAGCAGAAAAGGAGAAGGAGGCCAATAGAGATGGAGAGTCCTGTTTTCTTTCTTTCTCACTCGGTAGGAACATATGAGCAATTTAACAAAACTCATAATTATCATCGCTCTGAGCTCTCAATACAAAAACGTTTTCAAATGGGTTCTGCAGGTAGAGTTGATGCTGTGGGTGAAGTAATGAAAGTGTGGAATAGCGTACCTTTTCCTCTTTTGGTTTATCCAAACCAAAGAATAAGGCATCATATTGAGAATAATGCGTTCTTTTTGAATCGAGCTCTGGAATTTGTTGCTGATGAGCAATATACAATGAGGTTTACTTTTGTGGGAGATGACCTGTTATTATCAAAGGTACCAATATTAGATAAGTTTAGTATGAAAGAATTAATGACAGTTCGTGCATCATATGGTAAACTTAATGATAGAAATAGGCCTACTAGTGGTGCTTTATATGATTTTCCTGAGAGATCATTCGAGTATGGCTCTGTGCCTTATATTGAGGGAGCAATCGGTGTTACAAATATTCTTGGATTAGTACGTATAGAATATGTTCACAGATTTACATACAGAGACCATCCTGAGGCCTTGCTAGGTAAAATCAGATTCGACGTAACATTATAATTCATTGTTCAATAGCTGAATTGATAATAATTTTGACATACTATAAATATTAACAATTCAAATGTCTAAGTTTAATGTGAATAATTCATATTTCTTAAATATTACTTACATTATAACGACTATTACAATTTAATCGAATATCGACAACTTTTTATGATGAGCCTCATAAAAGAAATAAAGAATAGTATCATTGAAGTTTGGATTAATATTTTCTGGAAAAGTCCGAATCATCTGTGGGCTCTGAAAGTTAGCATTTCAATTGCTGCTCTGTTAGTTCCTTCTATACTCATTTTTCAGGATTCTTTTATTGCAACTACTCTAGCTTTAGGAGTTGTTGCTATGGCACTTGGTGAAACAGATGTTCATCCCAGGGGAAGATTAAAATCAGCATCTATTTCACTAATATTGTTTTTTATAACAAGTAGTTTTGTTGAATTGTTTTTTGAGACTCCTGTATATTTCAGCTTGATAATCCTGTGCGCAGCTTTTTCATTGACTATTGCAGGAGGCTTAAATTCCAGAATGCAAGGAGTTACCTTTGGGACTCTTCTTATTTTTGTTTACACGATGTTAGGGGCTGATACTACTGAAATTTGGATCTATCAACCCATACTTTATACAATTGGTGCATTCGCTTATTCAGTTGTTTCGATACTTCTTTTGTACCAAAAGCCTTATCGTTTACTTAAAGAACAGCTTGCAAGAGGGTTTCATTATCTTGGAGAATATATCGACTTAAAAGCGAGCTTGTTCCCAAGCGATCCGCAATCACAGACACCTATTAGAAATCAGCTTGCACAAAAAAACATTGATTTAGCTCAGCAAATCGAGAGTTGTAAGAATAATCTTTATAGTTATTCTCAGGAGAGTGGAGAAGATTGCCGCTCTGTGGTCAATGAATACTATAAAAAATGGTTTCTGCTGCAAGAGATGCAGGAAAGAGCAATTTCTAGTCATGAACAATATGATTTACTTAGTCGTGAGGTTAAAAATATAGAGCTTATTGAAGGATATGGGCAATTGATGAGAGAAATTGCAAGAGCGATGCATATTTATGCTGATTCACTTTTAACCGGACAGGATTATAAACATCCTCTTTCTCTGCAATGGACACTAAATGCAGTACAAAAGATGCTGGAAGAGGAGAAGGGTGAGCCGCATTACCTTACACTTTCTCTACTATATCGCAATTTATCAGGACTGGAGAGAAACCTGAGAGAGGAGGCGACCATAATTGCTCAGATTGATGTAACTGTTTTTAATAGTCGAAAACCTGAGAGAAATAACTTATCAGCTCTAATTAATCCAGAGCATCCACGTTTTAAATCAGCTTTGCGGCTAACAATTAGTTGGTTATTGGGTTACCTAATAATTCAATTGTTACATATCGATAAGGGTGCGTGGATTTTGCTTACATCACTGATAGTTTTTCAGCAAACTTATAGTGCAACCAGGATGCGACTTTTTAAACGTGTCTTTGGCACCCTGATTGGAGTAATAATGGGAGCTACTTTATCTCAGTTGCTGCCTACGATTTCAGGTCAGATTTTACTACTTATAACATCAATTTATCTATTCTTCTATTGGTTAAAAAAGAATTATGTAGTTGCAGCTGCATTTATTACAATATATGTGCTGGCATCATTTAATCTAAATGACAGTCAGGGTCTTATAGTTATGTTGCCAAGGATTACAGATACACTAATAGGAGGAATAATAGCCTATCTTGTGGTTAGGTTTGTATGGCCAGACTGGCAGTATAAACAGTTGCCTAAGCTAATGTATAACGCTGTTTATAAAAATAAGCGCTACTTCGAGAGTATATATAAAGGGTCCGTTTCTGAGGAGGATTATCTTCACAACAGGCGCACAGCTTATAATGCAGACAATTCACTAACAGCTGCCTGGAAAGGTATGCGGCTTGAACCACGTAAGACACGTGTGTTTCAGGAAAGTGCATTTAATCTTACAAATCTAAATCATGCTTTACTCTCGTATATTTCAGCTTTTGGAGTTCATAAATATACTGAAAAATTAACGGTTGAGGAGCAAACCTTCTGCGAATCTGTGAGTTATATCCTTCAGTTTGTTGTCGATCTTATGAAAGGTGATGCAGATATTTCGCAGCTTAATGGTTTAATAACTTCAACAGCTTATTGGGATGAGGAACTTGAAAAAATGCAGATGAAACATGAAAATAAAAGAGCTGCACTAATTTATAATATTGCACATGTTACTCGACAATTGCTTATAGAATCGAAAGAGATAGTTTAATGTAGTTTCTACAGAAGAGATTGTTAATACTATTAGATTTAACTGTGAAGTCCACTCTATTTAAAAAGAATTCTTTTTTATATTATCTTTGTACAATATTATTTTCACTCTTTTACGATAAGTTTGATAAACAGAAAAGATGTTGATATTATAAAAAGTCTGTATAAAATAATAAAGAATATTATAAAAGGCCACTAATAAGACTGAAAATAGGAATATAAACGTTTGTAAAATAATGATTACAATATTAGGTATAGAATCTTCATGTGATGATACATCAGCTGCAGTAATTCGTGATGGAGTCATACTATCTAACGTAATTGCCGGTCAGGCTGTACATGAACGTTATGGAGGAGTTGTTCCTGAACTTGCTTCTCGAGCTCATCAACAAAATATAATTCCTGTTGTGCATGATGCTTTAAAGCAAGCTGGGGTTTTAAAAGAAGAAATTTCTGCAGTTGCTTTTACGAGGGGACCTGGTTTACTTGGATCTCTACTGGTTGGTACATCCTTTGCAAAAGGTTTCTCTTCTGCTCTAAATATACCAATGATAGAGGTTAATCATCTGCAGGCCCATGTTTTAGCTCATTTCATCAAAGAGGATAAAGATGATTTAAACCAACCTGCATTTCCTTTTTTATGTCTTTTAGTATCTGGCGGTAATTCACAAATAATCTTAGTGAAGAATTATGATAATATGGAAATTATTGGAAAAACTATTGACGATGCTGCCGGAGAAGCATTTGATAAGTGTGCTAAGGTTATGGGATTGGGTTATCCCGGAGGACCTGTAGTTGACAGACTAGCCAAAATGGGTAACTCTGATAAATATATATTTAGTAAACCCCGATTAGAAGGCTATGATTATAGTTTTAGTGGACTAAAGACCTCTTTTTTATATTTTTTAAGAGATGAACTTAAGCAGGATAGTGACTTTATTGAGAAGAATAAAAACGACCTGTGTGCATCACTACAGAAAACAATTGTTGATATTCTGATGGATAAGCTTCTTAAAGCTTCAGAAGATTTAGGAATTAAAGAGGTTGCAGTTGCCGGCGGTGTATCGGCCAATTCCAGCCTACGCTCTGCTTTCGAAGAATATAGTTTTAAGTATGGTTGGAGGATTCATATTCCTAAATTTGCATATACTACTGACAATGCTGCTATGGTGGCTATATCAGGATATTACAAATATCTGGATAATGAATTTGTAAACCATGATGTAGCACCGTATGCAAGAGTTCTTATATGATTAGGTGTAAATACTATGGATGTATACTCAA
>NZ_JAQVHI010000047.1:0-3952 GCF_028696275.1 Lascolabacillus sp. | reverse complement strand
TATACTCAAATATAGTTGATATAAAGAAAAATAATAAATTACAGTGATGGAGGAAAACAGAAAAAGTCTCAATTTTATTGAACAGATTGTAGAGAATGATTTGAAAGAGGGGAAAAACGATGGTAGAATTCAAACCCGTTTTCCGCCTGAGCCAAATGGGTATTTGCATATAGGCCATGCCAAAGCAATTTGTCTGGATTTTGGTATTGCTGAAAATTATGGAGGTATTTGTAATTTAAGATTTGATGATACTAATCCTGTAAAAGAGGATGTTGAGTATGTCGACTCCATAATGGAGGACATCAAATGGTTAGGTTTTCACTGGGAGAATGTATATTATGCTTCAGATTATTTTCAACAATTGTGGGATTTTGCTGTAAAATTGATAAAAGAGGGAAAAGCGTATGTGGATGAGCAAACTGCCGAAGAGATTGCAATTCAGAAAGGTACACCTACCATACCAGGTACTAATAGCCCTTTTCGCGATCGTCCAATTGAGGAGTCTCTTGAACTGTTTAATAAAATGAACAGTGGTGAAATCCCTGAAGGTAAGATGGTTTTACGCGCGAAGATTGATATGTCTTCCTCAAACATGCACTTCCGTGATCCAATCATTTATCGTGTAATCCATATACCGCATCACCGTACTGGAACTACCTGGAAGGCTTATCCAATGTATGACTTTGCACATGGGCAATCGGATTACTTTGAAGGGGTAACTCATTCACTTTGTACGCTGGAGTTCGAAGTTCACAGACCACTATATGATTGGTTTCTTGATCAACTGGCTGATACTGACTATCGTCCACGTCAGATTGAATTTAATCGACTGAACCTTACCTACACGATGATGAGTAAGAGGAAACTACTACAACTTGTGCAAGAGAAGATAGTTTCAGGATGGGATGATCCACGAATGCCCACAATAGCCGGTATGCGTCGCCGTGGTTATACTCCCCGGGCTATACGTAATTTTATTGATTCGATAGGGTACACAAAATATGATGGAATAAATGATATTTCACTTTTGGAATTTGCTGTTAGGGAGGACCTGAATGCTCATGTAACTCGTGTTTCAGGGGTTATTGATCCAATCAAACTAATAATCACCAATTACCCAGAGGGAAAGGTTGAAGAGATGAGTACTATCAATAATCCCGAAGATGAAAGTATGGGTAGTAGAAACCTAAAATTCTCACGTGAGCTATGGATTGAACGTGAGGATTTTATGGAAGATGCACCTAAGAAGTACTTCAGACTAACTCCAGGTAGCGAAGTAAGACTAAAAAGTGCATATATAGTAAAGTGTACTGGATGTAAAAAGGATGAGGAGGGTAACGTAATTGAAGTGTATGCTGAATACGATCCTGATACAAAAAGTGGAATGCCTGAAGCTAATAGAAGGGTTAAAGGTACAATTCACTGGATTTCAGTACCCCATGCCATGGATGCGGAAGTAAGACTATATGATCGTTTGTTTTTAGTTGAAGATCCGGCAGGAGAAAAAGATAAGGATTTTAAAGAATTATTGAATCCTGACTCACTTATTATCAAGAAAAATTGTAAGGTTGAAGAGTTTCTTAAAGATGCCAAACCAGGCGATAGTTTCCAATTTCAACGTATTGGTTACTTTAATGTTGATATTGAATCAACCCCTGATAATCTGGTTTTTAACCGTACTGTGGCACTAAGAGATTCATGGAAAAAGAGTAATTAATGTGTTTTTTTAAGTAATGGATAAAAACGATTTAGATATAACATCGCTAAAACAAAAGTATGAAAATATGCGAGCTCTCGGCAAGAAAGTTTATTTCGATGCCGATGAGTTTGCATTGCTTGCAGAATTCTATAATTCAGAAGCTAATAATGCTGAGGCAGAATCAATTATTGAAGAAGGTCTCACAATGCACCCCGGAAGCTCAGAACTTATGATTTTGAAGGCAAAACAGCTTGTCCGTTCGGGTAAATTTAAAGCAGCACTTAGTTTTATTAGACATATGTCCGACGATAATGATCTGGATGTTCCATTAATCAAAATAGAAGCATACCTTCATCTTTCACTTTTTGATGAAGCTGATAATCTTATAAATAATATTATAAACAAAGATCTTACTGAAGAGGATTATTACTATTTTGTTACTGAAGTTGGATTTTTTCATAACGATGTTGATAAGTTTGATAGTGCTATTACCTATCTCGAAGAGGGATTAAAAATTAACAACTCTAATATTGAAGTTATTGCTGATCTTGCTTATTCATACGAAATGAAGGGTGATTTCGATAAAGCAATTGAGTACAACAACAAATTGTTAGATTTAAATCCCTATTCATTTGATGCCTGGCTTAATTTAGGTAAACTGTACACAATTAATATGCAATATGAAAAGTCGATAGATGCCTATGACTTTGCATTAACTATTAAGGAAGATGATGTAACAACATTGAAATTGAAAGCATTTGCACTACATTTAAATGATAATGTTGATGAATCCACTGCATTATTTAGAAAATGCCTTGCTATGAATCCCGAAGATGATTCAATATATGATTCATTACTGTGTTTAAAAGCTTTATCAAAACAATATGATGAAATGATGAATATTTTAGATATTAAAGAGGAGCAGATGGGTAGTGAAGGTATATTAATAAGACGTGCCATAGTTTATCTACACAAGGGTGATATTGAATCGGCTAAATCCCTTATTTCTCAAATACCTGACGATAAAAAAGATACTCCGGAGTATCATATGTTTGAAGGAGAACTGGCTTTTATTAGGGAGGACTTTGTTGCTGCTGAGGCATCATATATCAAAGCAGCATTGCTTTATGGGAGGAATGAGGGAGTTGAGGAAATTCTTGACAAACTCGCAAATATATGTATTGTTCAGGAAAAATATAAACAAGCAGCTATTTATCTTGAAGAGTTGTTGAGTATATCACCTGAATATTATACAGCAAAAGCCAGACTGGCCTTTGTTCGTTTTGAGATTGGCTCTAAAGAACCTTTTGAGAATATAATGCAGCAATTCTCTGATAATGAATTACGAGAATTGCTGGCTCTTTTTCTGGGAAGAGATACATCCGATTTTAACAAACTAAGTAGAGAAAGTATTATCACTCGCCTAAACGAAGCTCGTGAAAGTAGGATTCTATTCAAAAATTTAAAATATTAATCAACTTTACAGACTTTTGTAATTTCAAACATTTCTGAGGATTTAAAGGTTCCAATAAATTATTTACCTTATTCTGTATGTCAATGAAAGATTAACCATTGGCCACCAGTTTAAAATCTCCTCAGAAATGTTCAGGTTTATATCTTCAGAAAATCTATTTAACCAGTCATCATCCAGATTATCTATATTAGGACTTGTTAATGAATACTTTCCTTGATACACTAATCCTAATTCAAATTTAAATCCCACCTTATTACGAGGAATTGTTCTTCCCAATCCAATTCCCAAATATGGTTTAAACAAATTTCCTACTTTAAGTCTACCTTCAAAGCGTCCATCACTATAAGGCGTTATAATAATATCCTCATAAATAAGCACTGGGTTTTCTCCCAAAAACTCAGCCAGCACTCTGTAGTCTTTGACTAAACCATTTGTTGAAGCTCTGTTTTCACCAATATAAAAACCAGCTGTAATACAGAAAATGCCATAATCGACAGGGTAATAATCAACTAAAGTTTTTAAGTTAGGGAAAACTATATCTGTTTCCGTCAGTTCTGCCTGAGTACTTCCTTTATAGCCACTATACTCTACATTAACATCAAACTCCTTTGTATCATTATTAATAAATTTGAAATAATCATATCCAATTCTAATTTTAAAGTTAGGGGAGAGAGAAGTTGCTCCTTGAATTCCTATACCATATAATCCGGCGTTAATTCCGGCAGCCCAACTTTCAAAAGGTACATTTTGTGCTTTTAAATTAAAAATTGCAATAACAT